>JBDHRR010000023.1:0-35172 GCA_039807685.1 Burkholderiales bacterium | reverse complement strand
TCGGCAACGATCTCGGTCGAATACTTCTCGACGCCGTCCTTGTCGGTGTACTTGCGCGTTTGCAGCCGGCCTTCGATGTACACCGAGCGGCCCTTCTTGCGGTATTCGTTCGCGACCTCGGCCTGGCGGCCGAAGAGCACCACGCGATGCCACTCGGTACGCTCCTGCTTCTCGCCACTCTTGTCCTTCCACTGCTCGCTGGTGGCGATGTTCAGGTTGGTGACGGCGTCGCCGTTGGCGGTATAGCGCGTTTCCGGATCCCGACCGAGGTTGCCCAGCAGGATCACCTTGTTGACGGAGGCCATTTCACGTTTCTCCCATCGTGTAATTCGAGACGTAACCATCCGGGTGCGCCATGGTCAGCGCCACCACGCACCAGAAGGCCACCAGGACGAGGCACAGGACAAATACCGACACGTTGCTCACATGCTCGGCGAGCCAGCCCGCCGCGGCAGCGCCGACGAAGGCGCCGAGGAACTGCGCGCTCGAGTTGACGCCGATCGCCGCTCCGCGTCCTTCCGCCGCCGCGTATTTCGACACCAGCGACGGCAGCAGCGCTTCGAGGAGGTTGAAGGCGGCGAAGAACACCGTCAGCGCGATGGCGAGCCCCGTCAGCGAGCGCAGCGACCAGGCGATCCCGGCGGTGCCGGCAAAGAGCACCACGATCGCCGCGACCATTGCGGGTTTTGCCTGACCGGGCCGGTCGGTGCGGCGCAGGAACGGCAGGATCAAGGCCACCGCGATGACGAGGACCGGCAGGTAGAGCCACCAGTGATGCCTCTCGGTAAGGCCCGCGTCGCGCAAGGCGAAGGGAACCTGCGTGAAGAGCGCCATCAGCACCGCGTGCAGCGTGAACGTCCCGTACGAAAGACGCAGGAGCTGCCGGTCGCACAGTGCCGGCAACAGTTGCCCGGGGGCGGTGGCGGGGCCCGTGATCCGGTCCGGATCGGGCACGCCGAAGCGCACGACGGCGATCGCCACCAGCGCGAGCACGCCGGTGAGCGCGAAGATGCCGGGCACGCCGACGATGCCTTCGAGCATGGGACCGACGACGAGCGACAGTGCGAACGTGGCGCCGATGCTGATGCCGATGACCGCCATCGCCATGGTGCGCACAGCATCGCGCGTGAGATCGGCTACGAGCGCCACCGCTGCGGCTGAAATCGCGCCGGCGCCCTGCAGCGCGCGACCGATGATCACCCACTCGATGTCGCGGGCGAGTGCCGCCACCGCGCTGCCGATCGCGAGGATGACGAGCCCGCTGTAAATCACCTGCTTGCGCCCCCATTTATCCGACGCCCAGCCGAACGGAATCTGCAGGATCGCCTGCGTGAGGCCGTAGATGCCGAGCGCGATGCCGATGCGCGTGTGGCTCTCGCCGCCGGGCAGCCGTTCGGCGTACAGCGCGAACACCGGCAGGATGACGAACATCCCGAAAAGACGCAGCGAATAGATGCTGGCAAGACTGGCCGTCGCGCGCCGCTCGCTCGGGGTCATCCCCGGGCGCGCGGTGGATCGCGCAGCAGTGCGTGGCAGCGGACGCTCGTCAGGGCGCATCGACAGATGGATCGGCGGAAGATGGATCGAGACCTGCGCGCGGGGCGACGATCGGGGGGTTCGAGCCAGTGGAGGCGCGCACTCGAATCGCAATATACTAGCAGGTTCGCCGTTCTCACCTTAAGCCTGATGGCCGATCCTTGGCCCGACGCATGGATTCGATCCGCATTCGCGGTGCCCGCACGCACAACCTCAAGAATCTGAACCTCGATCTGCCGCGGCACCGGCTCATCGTGGTGACCGGATTGTCGGGGTCGGGCAAGAGCTCGCTCGCCTTCGACACGCTGTACGCGGAAGGGCAGCGTCGCTACGTGGAGTCGCTCTCCGCCTACGCGCGACAGTTCCTGCAGCTCATGGAGAAGCCCGACGTCGACTTGATCGAGGGCCTGTCGCCGGCGATCTCGATCGAGCAGAAAGCGACGTCGCACAATCCGCGCTCGACCGTGGGCACGGTCACCGAGATCCACGACTACCTGCGTCTCCTCTTCGCCCGCGTCGGCGATCCGTACTGCCCCGACCATCCGGAGCAGAAGCTCACCGCGATGACGATCTCGCAGATGGTCGACGCGACGCTCGCGCTGCGTGCGCCCGACGATGCGGAGGGCCCGCGGCTCATGATCCTCGCGCCGGTCGTCGTCAATCGCAAGGGCGAGCATCTCGATCTCTTCGCGGAGTTGCGCGCCAAGGGCTTCGTGCGCGTGCGCGTCGACGGCAAGGTGCACGAGATCGACGCCGTGCCGAAGCTCGCCAAGACGACCAAGCACACCATCGAGGTGGTGGTCGATCGCCTGCGCGTGCGCGACGAATTCCAGCAGCGTCTCGCCGAGTCGTACGAGACGGCGCTGCGCCACGGCGACGGCCGCGCCATCGCGGTGGAGATGGACGCCGACCATGCGCCGCTGCGCGAACATCTGTTCTCGGCCAAGTTCGCCTGTCCGGTGTGCAACTACTCGCTGTCCGAGCTGGAGCCGCGGCTCTTCTCGTTCAACAGCCCGCTCGGCGCCTGCCCGCGCTGCGACGGCCTGGGTGCCATCACCTTCTTCGATCCGAAGCGCGTCGTGGCGTTTCCGCAGCTCTCGCTCGCCTCGGGGGCGATCCGCGGCTGGGATCGGCGCAACCAGTTCTATTTCCAGATGCTGCAAAGCCTCGCCCGGCACGTCGGATTCGACATCGACAAGCCGTTCGCGAAGCTCCCCGAGCGCGTGCAAAGGCTCATCCTCGACGGCTCGGGTGACGAGAAGATTCCGTTCGTGTACCTCTCCGAGCGCGGCAAGCCGGTGACCCGCGAGCACGCCTTCGAGGGGATCCTGCCCAACCTCGAGCGGCGCTATCGCGAGACCGACTCGCAGATGGTGCGCGAGGAACTCGCGAAGTACCTCAACGACCGGCCCTGTCCCGAATGCCACGGCACGCGCTTGAAGCGCGAGGCGCGGCACGTCAAGGTGGGCGAGGGTACTGCGGCGCGTCCGATCTACGAGATCTCGGCGCTGCCGCTGAAGAGTGCGATGACGTTCTTCCGGGACCTCGTGCTCGACGGCCAGAAGGCGGCGATCGCCGATCGCATCGTCAAGGAGATCATGAGCCGGCTGACGTTCCTGAACGACGTCGGGCTCGATTACCTCTCGCTCGATCGCTCGGCGGAGACGCTCTCGGGTGGTGAGGCGCAGCGCATCCGTCTCGCCTCGCAGATCGGCTCGGGACTCACCGGCGTGATGTACGTCCTCGACGAGCCGTCGATCGGCTTGCACCAGCGCGACAACGACCGCCTGCTCGCGACGCTTGCGCACCTGCGCGATCTCGGCAACAGCGTGATCGTCGTCGAGCACGACGAGGACGCGATCAATGCCGCGGACTACGTCGTCGACATGGGGCCCGGCGCCGGGGAACATGGCGGACAGGTCGTCGCGCAGGGCACGCCGGAGGACATCCGCCGGGCGCCGCATTCGCTCACCGGCCAGTACCTCGCAGGCCGCCGCTACATCGCGGTCCCGCCGGCGCGCCACCGTGCCGATCCGGAGCGGGTGCTGACGATCGAGGGCGCCACCGGCAACAACCTCCAGAACGTCACGCTGAAGCTCCCGGTGGGGCTCTTCGTGTGCGTCACCGGCGTGTCGGGATCGGGCAAGTCGACGCTCGTCAACGACACGCTCTATCACGCGGTCGCGCGCCACCTCTACGACAGCGCCGAGGAACCTGCGCCGTATCGCGAGATCGACGGGCTCGCGCACTTCGACAAGGTGATCAACGTCGACCAGAGCCCGATCGGGCGCACGCCGCGCTCCAATCCGGCGACGTACACGGGCGTGTTCACCCCGATCCGCGAACTCTTCGCGCAGGTCAAGGAGGCGCGCGAGCGCGGCTACGGTCCCGGGCGATTCTCCTTCAACGTGAAGGGCGGGCGCTGCGAGGCCTGCGAGGGTGACGGCCTCATCAAGGTCGAGATGCACTTCCTGCCGGACGTGTACGTGCCCTGCGACGTCTGTCACGGGCAGCGCTACAACCGCGAGACGCTCGACGTTCGCTACAAGGGCAAGAACATCCACGACGTGCTGACGATGACCGTCGAGCAGGCGCACGCGTTCTTCGAGCCGGTGCCTGCGGTGGCGCGCAAGCTCGCCACGCTCCTCGACGTCGGCCTGGGATACATCACGCTCGGCCAGTCGGCGACCACGCTGTCGGGCGGCGAGGCCCAGCGCGTCAAGCTCGCGCTCGAACTCTCCAAGCGCGATACCGGGCGCACGCTCTACATCCTCGACGAGCCGACCACGGGCCTGCACTTCCACGACATCGAGCTTCTGCTCACCGTCTTGCACCGCCTGCGCGATCACGGCAACACGGTGGTGGTGATCGAGCACAACCTCGACGTCATCAAGACCGCGGATTGGGTGATCGACTTGGGCCCCGCGGGCGGCGCGGGTGGCGGCCGCGTCATCGCCGAAGGCTCGCCCGAGGCGATCGCGCAGACGCCGGCGAGCGTCACCGGGATCTACCTCAAGGAAGCGCTGGCCGCCGATGCGAAGCGTCGGGGTGGGGCGGTCGCGGTGGCGCCGCGCAGCGGGCGCGGTCGCAAGGCGTCGGCCTGATATCGGGGGCTCAGCGCCGGGTGAGGATCACCGCCAGTTCGGTGAAGCCAATGGCATGCAACAGATGCTCGTACGGCGGCGCGGCCCATTGCCAGCGCGATTCGTCGAAGAGCGCGCGCATCGCATTGACGTCGCAATGGTAGGGCGGACCCTCGATCAATCCGGCCGCGGCACCTGGGCGCGCGATCTGCGCGAACAGCGCGTAGAGGCGCCCGCCGGGCCGCAGCCATTCGTGCAGGCGGCGCGAGTACGCCACCCAATGATCGGGGTACAGCGCGCACAGGCAGGTCTGCTCGTATATCGCGTCGACCGGTGACGGGGGCGACCAGGAGAGCACATCGGCCTCGATCACGCGTGCCGTAAGCCCGGCCTGGGCGAGTCGCTCGCGCGTGCGCTGCACCGCGGCCCCCGTGTAATCGACCGCGGTGACGTCGAAGCCGGCGGCGGCGAGGGCTGCCACCTCGTGGCCCGAGCCGCAGCCGGGAACGACGATGCGGCACGGCGCGAGCGCGCCGGCGTCGAGCCAGCGGGCGAGTTGCGGGCTTGCGGCACCGCGATCCCACGGCGTCTGTCCGGCTTCGAAACGCGCCTGCCAGAAATCGGGGGTCGGACCGGGCATCGTCGTGGCCCGCAGGGTTGCAATCGCCCTACGTTAGCACGACGTATCGACAGGTCGCCCTTCAGCGTCGCCGGAGCGCCAGCAATCCGAAACCGGCGAGCAACAGCGAAAGCAGCGCCAGGGAGTATTCCGAAACAGCGGGGATCGGCTGATTGTTCATGGGAGGTGGAGGCACCGCAGCCGCCTCGTAAGCGCCGGCGTCGGTCTTGCCGCCATTGGTGCGAGGGAAGCCGGGTCCGCGTTGGTCGGTGGTGCGGTTCAGCGGGTTGCTCCCGGCGTCGATGGCGGGACTTCCCGACAGGAGCGCCTGCGTGCGCGTGGGGCCGCCGTTGAAGGCGAGCGGACCGAGGACGGGATCGACGCCCACCACATTCCCAGTTCCAGCCACGGTGATGTTGCACGTGCCGCAGATCGTTCCGAGGATCGTGTCCGTTGCGTCGAGCGTGAAGCTGGGGAGCACGTTGATGTTGGTCGCGAAGTCGGCCGTCGAATTGTTGGCAAGGATACTCGATGCGATCTTGAACGCAGGGACGGGCTTGCCGGGGGCGGGCCCGGTGAGCACGATGCCGCCGGTACGCGTGGGGGCAGCCTGATTGTCGGCGATGGTCGAGTTGTAGATCTCGAGGATGATCGCGCCGTTGACCAGAATGCCGCCGGCAGTGCCCGCGTCTGAAGCGTTGCCCGAGATGGTGGAATTGACCATGTAGGCGATCATCGACTCTGCGTTCACGGTGTTGCCCATCCACATCGCACCGCCACGGGTCGTATCGCCTGTCCCCGTCACCGCGTTTCCAGAGAACTCCGACTGCGTGATGGTCAGCAGCCGGCTCCGCGCCCACATGCCGCCACCGGAATAGACGGTGTTTGGCAACGGCGAGGCGGGAACCACGACCTTGTTGTCGATGATTCGCGAGTTGGTGATCGACACGTCGGTGAACCCGTCGAAGCCGAGTCCACCGCCGTTGCCGAAAGCCAGGGTGGGAACGGCACGATTGCCGCTGACCTCGCTGTTCGTGATCGTGATCGGCACCGGAGTGGTCTTGGTGTTGGCGCACTTCTCGAATACAGAGACGGCACCGCCGAACGCGTTGATGCTGAGCCCTGGACGCGGCTTCGCCGTGTTATTGGTGAGACGTGAGTTGAGGATGGTCAGCGACTGCTGGGTGTACTGAGTCTGCATGCCGATCGCACCGCCGTAGGCTGCTTCGCCGCCCTCGATAATGACCCCATCGATCGTCAGGCTGTGTTCCGTATAGATTGCGCCCCCCGTGTTGCCTCCCCCATTGAAGGCTTTGACGATGCGCAATCCGGATAGCGTGACCAGGTAGTCGGGGCCATCGAGGGCAGGACACGAGGGTGACGTCGCGGCGATTACGAAGACACGACTCGAGCCACCGGCATCGATCGTGAGGTTGGCGGCGCCCGGACCGGTGATCGTCAACGCCTCGGTGATCCACACTTGCCCACTGGTGAGGGGGATGGTGCCGGTGACGCTGAAGATGATCGTATCGGGCCCGGCGTTCGCATTCGCCTGCGCGACCGCGTCGCGCAGGCTGCCGGCTCCGCTGTCGTTGAGATTGGTGACCGTGTAGGTGGCTGCATGGGATGAGCCCATGATCACGCCCAGCAGGCACGCGACTGTCAAACGCATGGCGACTCCCCTCGCTTGGTATTTGTTGTCGGCGCTGTTGGCGGTACGCCGTGTTCCGCACGGCGTTCGCGGCAGTATGGGTCGCCGCGGCATCGGTTGCATCACCTATTTGGGTGACGCTCGGCATCGGGATGGACCCTGCCGAGACTCCCCTATAGCGCCGTCTCGCCCGATTCGAAGAAGTCGGGCGGACCGTTTTGCGGCGCGAGCTTGTGCGCGCGGAAGAGCGCGGAGGCGAGATGCGGCACGATGTTGTCGGCGCCGATTTCTTCGCGGAATCCCGAGCGGCCGACCTGTTCGGCGGGATGCCGATTGAGTCCGCAGAGGATGAGTTGGCCGCCGCGCCTGGCCAGCGAGCGCTGCAACGCCTGCAGCGTTTCGAGCCCGGTATTGTCGATGCTGATCACCTGGTGCATTTCGAGGATCATGATCTTCGCCGGCGATACCACGGGGTCGAGCAGCGGCTCGAGCTTGCCGATCGAACCGAAGAAGAGCGAGCCGAAGACCTTGTACGCGGCGACCCCGGGCGGCGCCCCGTCCAGGGTGATGGGTTCCACCCGCGTGAGCTCCGAGATGCGGTAGATGAAGAAGAGGCTCGCCAGCACGAGGCCGATCTGCACCGCGAGCGAGAGATCGAAGGCGACGGTGACGACGAACGTCGCAAGGAGCACCGTCCGGTACGCGATCGAGTACTTGCGCAGATCACGGAACGCGTGCCAGTCGCCCATGTTGAGCGCGACCACCACCAGGACGGCGGACAGTGCCGCCAGCGGGATGTACTTGGCGAGCGGCGCTGCCGCGAGCACGATGACGAGGAGCGTCAGCGCATGCACCATGCCGGCGA
Organism: Burkholderiales bacterium; assembly: GCA_039807685.1. Taxonomy (GTDB): domain Bacteria; phylum Pseudomonadota; class Gammaproteobacteria; order Burkholderiales; family Casimicrobiaceae; genus VBCG01. Next base: position 27,418 of record JBDHRR010000023.1, on the reverse strand, counting down.
TCGGCGAACGGGCGCCGGTGCGCACGCTGGTTGCCGTGCGCGCGATCGCCCCGGTGGCCGGAATGCCACCGAAGAGCGGGGCGACGACGTTGGCGATGCCCTGTCCCATGAGTTCCTGGTTCGGGTCGTGGCGATCGTCGATCATGGCGTCGGCGACGCGTGCGGAGAGAAGCGACTCGATCGCGCCCAGGAGCGCGATGGTGATCGTCGGTGCGAGGAGATTGCGCAGCGTCGGCAGCGAGATCTCCGGCCACGCGAAGGCCGGCAATTCCTGCGGGATGCCGCCGAAACGGGTGCCGATCGTCTGCACGTCGAGGTGGAAGACGGCGGCGACGAGCGAGGCGATCACCAGCACCATGATGGGCCCGGGCAGCCGCGTCAGGATCCGGCGCGCGCGATGCACCGTGTCGTGGAGGGCCCACTCGCGCAGCGACCGGTCGGCATCGTCGTCGGCGACGAGCGCGGCGTGCTCGGCCTCGGCTTCCAGGACCTGGCCACTCGTGGTGATTTCCTTGGGCCAGAACAGAAGTGCCACGAGGCAGGCGATGGCGAGCAGTACCGTCACCGGATCGGCTTTCGGGACGCTGGTGGCGAGCGCCTGCACGCGCGTGAAGAACTCCTCCGGCAGCGTGAGATCGAGGCCAAGGAAATCCTTCACCTGCGAGAGCAGGATGAGGACGGCGATGCCGTTGGTGAAGCCGATGACGATGGCCACCGGGATGAAGCGGATCAGGCTGCCCAGGCGCATGGCACCCATCACGAACAGCAGCACGCCGGCGGCGACCGTGCAAATGGCGAGGTTGGCGATCCCGTACTGGGCGACGATGCCGTAGACGATGACGATGTAGGCGCCGGTCGGCCCGCCGATCTGCACCCGCGAGCCGCCGAGGAGCGAGATGAGGAATCCGGCGATGATGGCGGTGAAGATGCCCGCCTGCGGCGAGACGCCGGAGGCGATCGCGAAGGCCATCGCCAGCGGCAGCGCCACCACACCGACCGTGATCCCGGACAGCAGATCGGCGCGCAGGTCGTCACGCGTGTAGCCTTGGGCGAGACAGTCGACGAGCTTCGGCCGGAACTGCAGCGCCGTCAGCAGGGATCGCAGTCTCGACGTGGTGCCCTCGCTCATTGCGCCTCCGGTCTCCTGTCAGCGGATCACTTCACGCGCATGCCGGGGACCGCACCCGCATCCGGCGCGAGCAGGAAGATACCGGGCCCGTCGCCGGAGGCGGCGAGGACCATCCCTTCGGAAACGCCGAACTTCATCGTGCGCGGGGCGAGGTTGGCCACCATCGGCGTCAGCCGCCCCACGAGCGTGGCGGGATCGTAGGCGGACTTGATCCCCGCAAACACGGTGCGGTGGCGGCCCTCGCCCACGTCGAGCGTGAGCTTCAGGAGCTTGGCGGCGCCATCGACGTGTTCGGCGTTCACGATGCGCGCGATGCGCAGATCCACCTTGGTGAAGTCGTCGATGGAGATCGTCGCGGGCGCCGCCGCTCCAGCCGACGCAGCGGCGGGCGCCGGCGCTGCCGCAGGCGCGGTGGTGCCGCGTGGCGCCGAGTCGACCAGTGCCGCCGCGGGCTTCGGTGCCGGTGCGACCGGTTCGGGCGACGCCAGCAGCGCGTCGATCTGCTTCGCCTCGATGCGGGTGACGAGGTGGCGGTACTCGCCGACCCGCGTCGGCGCGATGTCGAGGTCCGCCCACGTGAAATCGCGATCGACGCCGAGGAAGGTCGCGGCGGCCCGCGCGGTGACCGGGATGATCGGCGCGAGGAACACCGACAGCAGCTTGAAGCCGGTCATGCAATCGCTCACCACGCGATGCAACTCGTCGCGGCGCGCCGGATCCTTGGCGAGCTTCCACGGCTCCTTCTCGTCGAAATGGCGATTGACTTCGTCGGCGAGTTCCATGATTCGCCGCACGGCGCGGCTGTACTGGCGTTCGTTGAGCCAGGTGCGGATGTCGCGGGCGGCGTCGTCGGTGCTGGTCAGCCACCACGCGGGCCGCGCCGCCGCCGGCGCGAGCTCGCCGCCGAAGTGGCGGGTGAGGAACGACGCTGCCCGGCTCGCGATGTTGACGTACTTGCCGACGAGGTCGCTGTTCACCCGCGCCATGAAGTCGTCGGGATTGAAGTCGAGATCCTCGACGCGATCGTTGAGCTTGGCCGCGAGGTAGTAGCGCAGCCACTCGGGATTCATGCCGAGCGCGAGGTAGCGCTGTGGGCTGATGCCGGTGCCGCGCGACTTCGACATCTTCTCACCCGAGAAGGTGATGAAGCCGTGGACGAAGACGTTGGTGGGCGTCTTGCGCTCGGCGAAGCGGAGCATGGCCGGCCAGAAGAGCGTATGGAAGTAGACGATGTCCTTGCCGATGAAGTGGTATTGCTCGACCTCCGGGTCGGCGACGAACTCGTCGAAGCCGCGCGTCTCGTCGGGGTAGGTGCTGCGCGCGGCGCCGCTGTCGAAGTGCTTCTTCAGCGCGGCAAGATAGCCGATCGGCGCGTCGAGCCACACGTAGAAATACTTGCCGGGGGCATCGGGGATGGGGATGCCGAAGTACGGCGCATCGCGCGAGATGTCCCAGTCGGCGAGCTCGCGGTCGGCGTCGGCGTCATCGTCGCCGAGCCATTCCTGGATCTTGTTGAAGACCTCGGGTTGCAGTGGAGTCTCGCGCGTCCAGCGCTGCAGGAAATCGACGACGACCGGCTCCGAGAGACGGAAGAAGAAATGCTCGGAGGCGCGAAGCTCGGGCTTGGCACCGGTGATCGCCGAGTACGGCTCGATGAGATCGGTCGGCGCATACGTCGAGCCGCACACCTCGCAGGCGTCGCCGTACTGGTCCTTGGCGCCGCACTTGGGGCAGATGCCCTTGATGTAGCGGTCGGCGAGGAACATCCCCTGCACGGGGTCGTAGAACTGCTCGATCGTGCGGCGACCGATGAGCGAGGGCGAATGATCGCGCAGCTTGCGATAGATCGACTGCGCGAGCTCGACGTTCTCCGGCGAGTGCGTCGTGTGCGTGGTGTCGAAGCTGATCGCGTAGCGTCCCCAGTCCGCGCGGTGCGACTCGTTCACGCGGGCGATGAGCGTCTCCGGCGTGATCCCTTCCTCGGCGGCTTTCAGCATGATCGGCGCGCCGTGCGTGTCGTCGGCGCACACGAAGTGCACCTGGTGACCCTGCATCCGCTGGAAGCGCACCCAGATGTCGGCCTGGATGTACTCCATGATGTGGCCGACGTGGAACGGCCCGTTTGCGTACGGCAACGCCGTGGTGACGAAGAGCTTGCGCGGTGCGGCAGACGATGCCATCGACAAAGGGCATGCGGCAATGAGGGACATCGATTCTAGCAAGAAGCGACGCCGGTTCCCCTGGGGGCGTCCCGCATTCCGCTAGAATCACGAGAGCGCACGCTCCGTGCGCCGATTCCCGACGCGCGCATCGCGCGCTCCAACTGCCATGACCGAAGCCGACATCCAGCAGGTTCTCGCCACCGTCATCGATCCGCTCACCGGCCGCGATCTCGCGAGCGCCAAGGCGGTGCGCAAGGTCGCGGTGAGCGGCGCCGACGTGACCGTCGACCTCACGCTCGGCTACCCCGCACGCAGCCAGCACGAGGCACTGCGGACGGCGGTCACCGATGCGTTGCGCCGGGTGCCGGGCGTCGGCCGCGTGACGGTCGACATCGCCACGCGCATCGTCTCGCACGCCGTGCAGCGTGGGGTGAAGCTCATTCCCGGCGTGAAGAACATCGTTGCGGTGGCGAGCGGCAAGGGCGGCGTCGGCAAGTCGACGACCGCAGTGAACCTCGCGCTCGCGCTCGCGCAGGAAGGCGCCACCGTGGGCATCCTCGATGCCGACATCTACGGACCCTCGCAGCCCATCATGCTTGGCATCTCCGGGCGCCCGGAGTCGACCGACGGCAAGAGCCTGGAGCCGATGGTTGCGCACGGCGTGCAGTCGATGTCGATCGGCTACATGATCGACCAGGACACGCCGATGGTCTGGCGCGGCCCGATGGTCACGCAGGCGCTGGAGCAACTGCTCAAGGACACCCGGTGGCGCGAGGTCGACTACCTCATCGTCGACATGCCGCCCGGCACCGGCGACATCCAGCTCACGCTCGCGCAGAAGGTGCCGGTGACCGGTGCCGTGATCGTCACCACGCCGCAGGACATCGCGCTCATCGATGCGCGCAAGGGCCTCAAGATGTTCGAGAAAGTCGGCGTCCCGATCGTCGGCGTGGTCGAGAACATGAGCATCCACGTGTGCAGCCACTGCGGCCACGCCGAGCACATCTTCGGCGCCGGTGGTGCTGCGAAGCTCTGCGCCGACTACAACGTGCCGTTCCTCGGCAGCCTGCCGCTCGATATCCGCATCCGCGAGCAGGCGGATTCGGGACGGCCGACCGTCGTCGCCGAGCCGACGAGCAAGGCGGCGGAGCTCTATCGCGACATCGCGCGCAAGGTGGCACTCTCCGTCGCCGACAAGGCGGCCGACTTCTCATCGCGTTTCCCGAACATCGTCGTGCAGAATACGTGATGTGTGCGGCGCGCCGCGAAGGTTTCGCCGTCAACGCGCCGTAGCGGCGCACACCGGGATCAGCGACGATGAGCATCAAGTCCGACCGATGGATTCGCCGGATGGCGCAGGCGACCGGCATGATCGATCCTTTCGAGCCGGGGCAAGTGCGCGAGGTCGACGGGCGGCGGATCGTGTCGTACGGCACATCGAGCTACGGCTACGACATCCGCTGTTCGCGCGAATTCAAGATCTTCACCAACATCAATTCGACGATCGTCGATCCGAAGGCGTTCGACGCCAAGTCGTTCGTCGACTTCGAAGGCGACGTGTGCATCATCCCGCCGAATTCGTTCGCGCTGGCGCGCACCGTCGAGTATTTCCGGATTCCGCGGAACGTGCTCACGATCTGCCTCGGCAAGTGCGTGACCGGCGACACGCGCGTGCTCGACGCGGCGAGCGGGGCGCTGGTTCCGATCACCGCCATGAAGGCTGGCTCGACGGTCATGGGCCTCGACGGCTGGCGCGCGGCGCGAGCGCCGGTATCGGCGTTCATTCCGCAAGGCCGGAAGCCCGTCTTCGAGCTGCGCACGCGCGCCGGCATGCGCATCCGCGCCACCGCCAATCACCCGTTCCGGACGCTGCACGGATGGACGCCGCTCGAAGGGCTCATGCCGGGCAGCCGCATCGCGGTGCCGCGTGAGCTGCCGGTCTTCGGCACGACGCCGCTGCCCGATTGGGAGGCATCGCTCCTGGGGCTCATGATCGCCGAGGGGCAGTGCAGCACGCCCGGGCACAGCCCGACGTTCACGAGCGACGATGCCGTTCTCGTCGCGTTGCTGACGCGATCGGTCGAAGCCGGCGGGCTCGGCTGCGTGACGGCCAAGCCGCACCACGACTATCGCCTCGTCAACCATCCGGGACGTGGCGGGGTGCCGGAAGCCAACCGCGCCACACGCTGGCTCGCAAGCCACGGGCTCACGGTCACTGCGGAAGGCAGGTTCGTGCCACAGTGCGTCTTCACTGCGCCGCGCGCGGCGGTCCGGCTGTTCCTGCAGGCGCTTTTCTCCGGCGACGGCGGCGCCTATCACTCGAACGGCAGTTTCTTCATCGAGTACTGCTCGAAATCGCATCGCCTCGTCGAAGACGTGCGGCACCTCTTGCTCCGCTTTGGCATCTTCGCGCTGCTGCGCGAAAAGACGACCGCGATCGGCATGCCCGCACATTCGCTGCAGATCACCGATCGCGAAGAGATTCGCCGCTTCGCCCGCGAAGTCGGGTTTTGCCCCGGCTCGGTGAAGCAGGTTCGCCTCCAGGGGGAGATGCTGCCCGCGCTCGATGCCGTGACGACGCACCCAAAGAGCAATTTCGATACGCTCCCCCGCGAGGCCTGGCCGGTCCTTGCCGGCGCCGTTGCGGGGGCCGGCGTGAGCCTCAATCGCATCGGCATCAAGACCAATCCCGCACAATCGGTCGGCCGCGCACTCGCCGGCCTCGTGCGCGACAGGGCGAAGGACGTGCCCCTCACCGAGCTTCTCGACGGCCCGCTATGGGATGTCGTGGAATCGATTGCGCCAGCCGGTGAGGAGGAGGTCTACGACATCAGTGTCGAGGGGATCCACAATTTCGTGGCGAACGATATCTTCGTCCACAACTCGACGTATGCGCGCTGCTTTCGCGGTGACACCCGGGTGGCGCTTGTCGATGGGACCTCGCCGACGCTCGAGGAAATGGCGCTCCGTGCGCAGCGCGGCGAGCGCTTCTGGGGTTATAGCCTCGGCGCCAATGGGCGCGTGATCGTGTCGCTCCTCGATGTGCCACGGTACATCGGCCGGGATGCACTGATCGAGATCGAACTCGACAATGACGAGGTCATCCGCGCCACACCTGACCACGACTTCATGGCGCGGGATGGTTTGATGTTGCCGGCGGCCAAACTCCGACCCGGACAGTCGCTGATGCCGCTCTACCGGCACCTCTATCGCGGCTACGAGATGATCTACCAGCCGATCAACGGGCATCTCCTCCCGACGCATCGCCTTGCCGACGAATGGAATCTTCGCGGGGGCATCTACGCCGATGCTCCTGGTACGCACCGGCATCATATTGATTTCGATCGCCGCAACAACCGGCCCACCAATATCGAGCGTGTGGCGGCGTCCGAACACATTCGTCTGCACAATGAGGTGAGCTACGGCGGTGAATTCGACCCGGTCGAGCATGGTGCAGCGATCAGCGAAGCACTGGCGCGGCGCGCGCTGGACCCCGTGTGGGTGCAGCGCTTCTCGGAAGAGCAGGCCACGCGCGCACGCAATTTCTGGTCCGATCCAGCGTACGGGACTACGCGCGAGGCCCTGCTCGCACTGCGGCGCGACCCGAGCGACGCCACGCGAGAGCGACACCGCCAGGTAATGCTGCGTCGCTATGCAGATCCCGAACAGCGCGCCGCCCAGGGACGGATGAGCGCTACTGCTTGGGCGAAGGACGACGGCACGCGGCGCGCGCGGCAGGCGGAAGTGGCCCGTCGGTTGCGCACGCGCGCCGATATCGACGCGGCTGCCGTACGCTGCGCGCTGGACGAAACTGGATCGATCCGCGGCGCTGCGCGCCTGCTCGGTTGCGACCGCTCTCTCTTTCGGCGGTTTCCCGATGTCGTTGCGCAGTTCCACGGGCGACAGGGGTTGCGCAATCACAAGGTCACCGCCATCCGTGACCTGCCGGGCGATCACGACGTCTACTGCCTGACCGTGCCCGAAGCCGGCAACTTCGCACTCGAGGCGGGTGTGTTCACGAGCAATTGCGGCATCATCGTCAACGTAACGCCCTTCGAGCCCGAGTGGGAGGGCTACGTCACGCTCGAGTTCAGCAACACGACGCCGCTGCCCGCCAAGATCTACGCGAACGAGGGCGTCGCGCAGGTCATCTTCTTCGAGTCGGACGAGGTCTGCGAGACGTCGTACAAGGATCGCGGCGGTAAGTACCAGGGCCAGGCCGGCGTGACGCTGCCGAAGATCTGAACCGGGCTCACGGTTCCGCGCACATCGCGACCGGGTCGGGGCCGAAGCCCTCGGCGAGGTAGCCTCGGGCGATCATCTGTGCCTTCAGCACGGGATCGGTCACATAGCGATGATTGGAGTCGACGCGCTGGTTCCACAGCCGATACACGGGAATGGTGGCGGGCGGGCAGGCGCCGGTCAGCCGGTCGGGGAGCGCCACGTAGAACGCATCGGGTGACTCGAAGACGTAGCCGCGGTAATTCGGATCCGTCTGCATCTTCGCTTGCACCTCGGCACACTCCTCTGCGGACGCGGTGAAGAAGTGCGAATCGCCGAGTGCGGGCGGGATGTAGAAGCGGCACACCGGCACGAACGTCGCGGGTGCCGCCGCTGCCGCGCCGAACACGGCAAACGCACTTCCGGTGCGCGCCCAGCCGACGTGGATCCCGTCATCGAGGTCCGCCGCCTCGGTGGGGTTCAGCGTGATGAAGTAGTGGTCGAGTGTCGCGTTGTAGAACTCGATCATGGGGGAGGCGCCGATGCTGTAGCGCGCGACGGCAAAGTCCGCGCCGTAACGATTGTCCGCAGGCGCACCGCCGGCCAGCAGCAATTGCCCGTCGGCCTGCAGCGCCATGCCGCGCACCGCGGCAAGGTCGCTCGGCAGCCAGAGACCGTTGCTGCCGAACGTCGCGTCGGCGCGACCATCGACGGTGAGGCGCAGCAGGGTCGGCCGGTTGGTCCATTCACCGGCCGCCGGCACGAAGAGCAGCAGCGCCTTGCCGTCGGGATGCAGGATCATCTGCGGCGTGTTGGCGAGGCCCAGCGGCGCGTCGTACACGAACCGGCCGCCGATGCCGTAGCTCGGGTCGAGCGCGCCGGAAGGCGTCACGCCAATGACGCGAAGCGACGACGTGCCCATGCCGCTGGAGACGTCTTCGACGTGCACGATCGCCACCAGGAGGCGCCCGTTCGGCTGCCGGGCGAGCGAGGCGACACCGACGTAGCTCGTTCCGGCGGTGTTCGGAAGCAGCGCGCGGCCGTTCGTTCCGAAGGCGGGATCGGGCGTGCCATCGGGAAGGAAGCGCAGCAGCGAGGCCACCCGTGTACCGCCGACGTTGCTGGTGGCGGCGACGACGATCTTGCCGTCGGGTTGCGGCACGGCGCCGGCGAAGACGTCGTCGCTGCTCGGTCCGTGATCGACGATCAGCGCGCCGACATGATTGAACGACGCATCGAGCGTTCCGTCGAGCGCAAAGCGCACGAGCGTGAGAACTGCCGTGCCGGCGCCGGCACTGCTCGCGACGACGATCTTGCCATCGGGCTGCTCGAGGAGTTGACCGGTGCCGATGTACCACGCGATGGACTCGGCGCCGTGGGTCGCCATCGAGGCGTCGGGCGAGTAGTCGCTGAAGAAGCGCGCGAGCCCGTGTGCGGTGAGACCGACGAAGCGCCCGTCACGCAGCAGCAGAGCCGGCGTGGTGGTCGGCTGATCGACGATGCCCTGGGTGCCGAACGTGTGGTCGAGAGCGCCGTCGGGTCCATAGCGAACGAGCGCTCCCCGACTCAGGGGGATGTTGCCGAACCGTCCACCCCAATCGTAGACGTAGTACCCCGATACGACGATCTTGCCGTCGCGCTGGACGAACGGCCGGGTCGCTCCGCCCCCCATGTCGAGGAAGGCTTGCGTTGCGGGACGACCACCGGCGAAGCTCGGATCGGCCGTGGGGACGGCGGCACTCGCTGCGGCGGTGAACGCCAGCACCAGCGCGCCGACGAAAGCCTGGACCGTGGAAAGCGGCGTGCGCATGAGCGTCTCCATGGGCGAGTGATCGAACGCCGATCACCCATCGATGGGTCGATCATGCCACGGGGGGGGGGGATGGCTACCCCCGACGCCGCGTCAGCGCACCGGCCCCATCAGGGTGTCGGGGAGCCAGGTCGCAAGTTCCGGGAAGATGCAGAGGATGACGATCTGCAGGATCATGCACAGCACGTACGGGATCGTTCCCCACATGATGCGCGTGACGGGGACGTCGGGCGCGATCGAGCTCACGATGTAGATGTTCAAGCCCACCGGCGGATGGATGAGGCCGATCTCCATGTTGATGGTGAGAACCACGCCGAACCACACCGGATCGAAGCCCGCGGTCTTGATGATGGGATAGAGGATCGGCGCCGTCATCAGGATGATCGCGGCCGGCGGAATGAAGAAGCCGCAGACCAGCAGGAACAGGTTGATCATCCCCATCAGCACCCAGCGATTGACGTGGGCGTCGGCGATCGCCTGCGCCAGCGTCTGCGTGATGTAGAGCGAGGTGAGCATGTAGCCGAAGAGCACGGCGGCGGCGATGATCATGAGGATCATCACCGATTCGCGGGTGGTGTCGCGCAGCATGACCCACCACTCTCCCGGCTTCCACATGCGATAGATGACCACCGCGAGGACGATGCACAGCGCCGCCCCCACACCGGCCGCCTCGGAGGGCGTGGCCACGCCGCCGTAGAGCACGTACATGACGCCGATGATGATGAGCAGGAACGGTGTGATCTTCGGCAGCGACTCGAATTTCTCCCGCCAGCTGTAGCGGAAATTGATCGCGTGCGAGCGGAAGCCGCGTTTCCAGATGAGGACGACGGTCCACAGCACGAAGAGCCCGGTGAGCATGATCCCCGGCACCACCCCGGCCAGGAACAGGCGGCCGATCGAGGTCTCGGTGGCGATGCCGTAGAGGATGAAGGTGATCGACGGCGGAATGAGGATGCCGAGTGTGCCGCCGGCGCAGATCGATCCCGTCGCGATGTCGTCGGGATAGCCGCGCTTGCGCATCTCGGGAATGCCCATCTTGCCGATCGCCGCGCAGCACGCTGGCGACGAGCCGGTGAGCGCCGCAAACAGCGCGCAGGCGCCGAGATTGGAGATGACGAGCCCGCCCGGCAGCCGATAGAGCCAGCGATCGAGCGCTTCGTAGAGGTCCTTGCCGGCGGGCGAGGAACCGATCGCCGCGCCCATCATCACGAACATCGGGATCGACACCAGCGTGAAGTCGTGCAGGCCGGCGAAGAGCGTCTCGGCGACCACGCGCAGCGCATCGAATCCCTGGAAGATCACGATGAACGCGAGCGAGACGACGCCGAGGCCGAAGGCGACCGGCGCCCCCGTCAGCAGCACGACGAGCGTCACCACGAGCACGATCGCGCCCTGCGTGGCGGGGCTCACGAGACGCGCTCCACGGTGATGCCGAACGGCGCGTCCTCGCGCGTGACGAGGCGCACCAGGTCGGCCACGCACTGCAGCGCCAGCAATCCCATGCCGATCGGCATCGATGCATAGGGAATCCACAGGCGCGAGCGCCACATCGTGTCGGAGACCCAGTTCTGCTGCCACGCCTCCTTCCAGAGCTGGAAGGTGAGCACCGCGATGACCGCGGCAAAGGCGAACGAGACCACGAGCCCGAACACCGCCAGCGCGAAGCGCCCGCGCCCGCGGAGGTAATGCGGGAGGACGTCGACGTTGACGTGTCCGCGCAGCAGCATCACGTAGGGGCTGCCGACGAACGTCGCGGCGATGAGGCTGTAGGTGACGAAGTCGGTCTGCCAGATGGTGTTGGAATTGAGCGCGTAGCGCACGAATACCATCTGGCAGACGACGAGCACGGCCAGCGCGATGAGCCCTGCCGCGAATGCGCCGCACAGGCGCGACACGAAGTACACGCTACGCACGAAGCGCTGCAGCGGATCGCGGCGCAAGGCTTCCTCCTCCCTGGTCCGGGGCGCGGGCGGGGTACGGCCCCGCCTCGCGTCGCCCCCCTACTTCACGCTGAGCGCGGCGTCGATGAGCTGCTGGCCGCCCGGCACGTCCTTGGCGAATTCGGCGTACGAGCTCTTCTTGGCGATCTCGATCCACGCGTCGAACTCCGCCGGCGTCATGGTGACCACCTCGACCTTGTTGTCCTTGAAGGTCTTGACCATCTGCTCGTCGATGCCCTTGGCTTCCTTCGCGAAATACTCCTGCGCCTTGCGGCCCGCCTTCATGAGGACGTCCTGTTGCTTCTTGTCGAGCTTGTCGAAGCTCTTCTTCGACATCAGCACCGGTTCGTACATGAACCACAGCGCGTTGTCGCCGGGGGCGGTGATGCACTTCACCTGCTCGTAGATGCGAAACGACACGAAGCTCCCGGAGCTCGTGTCGGTCGCCTCGATCACCCCGGTCTGCAGCGCGTTGTAGACCTCGTTGCTGGGGATCGAGACGATCGAGGCTCCCGCCGACTGCCACATGGCGGCAAAGGTGGGGCCCGCCGAGCGCAGCTTCTGACCCTTGATGTCGGCCGGATTGCGGATGCAGTTCTTCTTCGAAGCGATGCCACCGGCGAGCCAGGCATCGGCCAGCACGATCACGCCGTTCTTCTCGATGAGCGCGCGGATGTCCTGCATGAACTTCGAGTCGTTGAGGCGGGCAGCCCGGTCGTGGTTGCGCACGAGGCCGGGCATCAGCGTCGCCCCGAAGGCGCGCACCTTGCCGCTCGCGTAGTCGAGCGGGAACGAGGAAATGTCGAGCGTGCCGTTGACGAGCGCATTCCACTGCTCGTTGGGCTTGAAGAGCGACGCGCCGGGGTAGACCTGGATGTCGAGATCGACGCCGGCTGCCTTGGCGTCACGCGCGATGATCTGCACCATCTCGTCGCGGGCGTCGCCCTTGCCGCCGGGAAACTGGTGCGAAGCCTTGAGCACCACCGGCGCTGCTGCCGTCGATAGGGTGAATACCATCGCTGTCGCCGCCGCGACAACGTGCCAACGTCTGCCATTCCTCATCGTTTCCTCCTGCCGTCGTGAGTGGACGCCCATCCCGGGGTGCCGCGACGTTGCGCGGCCGGGTTCGATCCCGTCCGCCCGTGGACGCGGAGTCGCGCGCTTCTTGTAATGGCGGGCGGGCCGGGTGCGCCGACAGTATAGACGCATGTTTCCAGTCCGCCGCCACCGGCCGTCCGGGATGGCGCCACAGCATTCGGACGGTCCTCGCGCGCGTTGCCTCACTGATCGCCGTCCGCTCGCGCTCCAACGGGGACGGTTCCCACGGGCGCCGGCGTTGCCGCTAGAATGCGGTGCTGCGGGGCGCCACCGGGATTCGGGGCGCCCCGGTTTCCTTTGTTTCCACGCCTTCGTGAAAGGTGCACCCGATGAAGTTCCGCTTTCCCATCGTCATCATCGACGAGGACTACCGCTCGGAAAACACGTCGGGCCTGGGCATCCGGGCGCTCGCGCAGGCGATCGAGAAGGAAGGGATGGAGGTCGTCGGCGTGACGAGCTACGGCGACCTGTCGCAGTTCGCGCAGCAGCAGTCACGGGCATCGGCGTTCATCCTGTCGATCGACGACGAGGAAATCACGGCGAGCCCAGAGGCGAGTCCCGCGATCGGGCACCTGCGTAACTTCATTCGGGAAATCCGCTTCAAGAATGCCGAGATCCCGATCTATCTCTACGGCGAGACGCGGACCTCGCAGCACATTCCCAACGACATCCTGCGCGAGTTGCACGGCTTCATTCACATGTTCGAGGACACGCCGGAGTTCGTCGCGCGGCACATCATCCGCGAGGCGAAGGCCTACCTCGACTCGCTCGCGCCGCCGTTCTTTCGCGCGCTCGTCCACTACGCGCAGGACGGGTCGTACTCCTGGCACTGTCCGGGCCATTCGGGCGGTGTCGCGTTCCTGAAGAGCCCGGTCGGCCAGATGTTCCACCAGTTCTTCGGCGAGAACATGCTGCGCGCCGACGTCTGCAATGCGGTCGACGAATTGGGCCAGCTCCTCGACCACACCGGGCCGGTGGCCGCCGCCGAGCGCAATGCCGCGCGCATCTTCAACGCCGACCACTGCTTCTTCGTGACCAACGGCACGTCGACGTCGAACAAGATCGTGTGGCACGGCAACGTCGCGCCAGGTGACGTCGTGGTCGTCGACCGCAACTGCCACGTCTCGGTGCTGCACGCGATCACGATGACGGGGGCGATCCCGGTGTTCCTGCCGCCGACCCGCAACCACTTCGGCATCATCGGCCCGATCCCACAGGAGGAGTTCCGGCCGGAGAACATCGCGAAGCGCATCGCGGCGAACCCGTTCGCGCGCAAGCACAACGGCGCGAAGCCGCGCATCCTGACGCTCACCCAGAGCACCTACGACGGCATCGCCTACAACGTCGAGATGATCAAGGCCACGCTCGGCAACTACGTCGAGACGTTGCACTTCGACGAGGCGTGGCTGCCGCATGCGGCGTTCCACGATTTCTACCGCGACATGCACGCCATCGGCCGCGACCGGCCGCGCAGCAAGGATGCACTCGTCTTTGCCACCCACTCGACGCACAAGCTCCTCGCCGGGATCTCGCAGGCGTCGCAGATCATCGTGCAGAACAGCGAGACGCGAAAGCTCGACCTGCGCATGTTCAACGAGGCGTTCCTCATGCACACGTCGACGTCACCGCAGTACGCGATCATCGCGTCGTGCGACGTTTCGGCCGCCATGATGGAGCCGCCGGGAGGGACCGCGCTCGTCGAGGAGTCGATCATCGAGGCGCTCGACTTCCGGCGCGCGATGCGCAAGGTCGACGACGAGTGGGGCAAGGACTGGTGGTTCAAGGTGTGGGGTCCGGATCGGCTCGCGGCCTCGGGCATCGAGCGCGACGACTGGATCCTGCGCGCCAACGAGCGCTGGCACGGCTTCGGCAACCTCGCGCCCGGCTTCAATATCCTCGACCCCATCAAGGCGACGATCATCACGCCGGGGCTGGGCGTCTCCGGCAAGTTTGCCAAGACCGGGATCCCGGCGTCGATCGTGACCAAGTACCTCGCCGAGCATGGCGTGGTGGTCGAGAAGACGGGGCTCTACTCGTTCTTCATCATGTTCACCATCGGCATCACGAAGGGCCGCTGGAACACGCTGCTGACCGCGCTGCAGCAGTTCAAGGACGACTACGACAAGAACCAGCCGCTGTGGCGCATCCTGCCCGAGTTCTGCGCGAAGCACCCGCAGTACGAGCGCGTGGGCCTGCGCGATCTCTCGCAGCAGATCCACGAGACGTACAAGGCGAATGACGTGGCGCGCGTCACCACCGAGATGTACCGCTCCGACATGCAGCCGGCGATGAAGCCCTCCGACGCCTTCGCCTGCATGGCGCACCGCGAGATCGATCGGGTCGAGGTCGACCATCTGGAAGGGCGCGTGACCAGCGTGCTGCTGACCCCGTACCCTCCGGGAATTCCGCTCCTCATTCCCGGGGAGCGCTTCAACCGCACGATCGTCGAGTACCTCAAGTTCGCGCGCAGCTTCAACGACCGTTTTCCCGGCTTCGACACCGACATCCACGGGCTCGTCGAGATCGAGGAGGGCGGCAAGCGGCGCTACTTCATGGATTGCGTGCGTCCGCGCTGACCGCGCGCAGCGTGCCGTCGGGCAGGCTCGGGTTGCACTCCGTGAAGATGCGCGCGGTGCAGCGGCGGCAGGTATCGACATCGAAGCCGCGGTACAGCGTGCGGATGGCGTCGCCCTTGGTGGCGTGAATGTTCTGCGCACCGATCTCGGACATGAAGCCGCCGCGCTCGAGTGCGGCGAGCACCGACGGCTTCAGATTGCACAGGTGCAGCGTCGCGCCGCTCTCGCGCACGTAACGCGCGGCTTGCGCCAGGCACTCGCAGCCGGCGACGTCGATGAAATTGATTCCGCTGCCGATGAGCAGGAGATGCGTCGCTTCCGGTCGCGCGCGGCGGGCCGCCTCGATCTCGTCGCGCACGTGCTCGACCGCGCCGAAGAAGAGCGAGCCATCGACGCGCCGGATGTCGAGTTGCGGGCAGCGGCGGGTGGGGTCGTCATCGGTGACGAAGCGGCGTTGCGCGGTGTCGGGGTCCGGCGCCACCGGCGTCAGCGACGGGTGCGTGGTGCGGTTGAGATAGAAGAAGAGCGACGCCAGCATTCCCACGAAGATCGCCACCTCGAGTGCGATGGTGAGGGTCGCCACGAAGGTCACGACGAGGACGATGAGGTCGCCGCGGCTGGTGCGAGCCACGCGCCGCATCTCGTCGAAGTCGATGAGGCCCCAGGCGACCACGAAGAGGAGCGCCGCCATCACCGCATGGGGCAGGTACGCGGCCAGCGGCGCGACCGCGAACAGGATGACGACGAGGAAGAGCGCCGCGGCGACCGCGGCCAGCGGCGTGCGCGCGCCCGCCTCGTAGTTGACGCCGGAGCGGTTGAAGGACCCCGACGACGGATACGCCGAAAAGAACGCACCGGCGATATTCGACAGGCCCTGCCCGATGAACTCCTGGTTGCCGTCGATGCGCTGGCGCGACTTCTGCGCGATGGCGCGGGCAATCGATACCGCCTCGGTGAGGCCCAACACGGTCAGCGCGAGCGCAGCAGGAGCGAGGCTCGCCCAGGTCTCGGGATCGAACGACGGTATCGAGAACTCGGGAATGCCCGACGGCAAGGCGCCGACGGTCGGTACCGCTCCGAGGCCGAGGCGATTGAGGACGTACGCGAAGACGCTGCCGCCGATCATCGCCACCATCATGTAGGGGATCCTGGGGAGCAGGCGGCGCGACAGGATCGCGGCGGCGAGCGTGACCACGCCGGTGGCGGTGACCGCCGCGTCGAAGCCCGACAGCCCGCGCGCGAATCCGTGCAGCATGGTGAAGAAGTGGGCATTGCCGGCGGCAGCGACGCCGAAGAACCGGGGCAGTTGCGCGGCGACGATGAGAATCGCCGCACCGGCGGTGAAGCCGACGATCACCGTGTGCGAGATGAAATTGACCAGCGCGCCCAACCGGGCGAGACCCATGCCGAACTGGATGACGCCGACGAGCAGGGTCAGCGTCAGCACGAGTCCGATGTAATCGGGGCTCCCCGGCAGCGCGAGCGGCGCCACCGTTGCCAGCACCACGAGCGAGAGCGCATTGGTGGGCCCGGAGACGAGGTGCCACGACGAGCCCCACAAGGCGGCGACGATCGCGGGGACGATCGCGCAGTACAAGCCGAATTGCGGCGGGAGGCCCGCGAGCGAGGCATACGCCACGCCCTGCGGCAACACGACCAGTGCACCGATGATTCCCGCGATGGCATCCGCGCGCAGCGTCACCCGATCGAGTCGGGAACGCCAGGCCAGGAACGGAAAGAGGCGGGCAACGGCGGGCGGCACGTGGGGATCGTCGGGTGGCGGACGCGCTCATGCGCGCGGAGGCGATGGCGCGGGGTTCGACGGGCCGCCCGAAGCGGCGATCAGATTGGGGAGAGTGCCTTGCAGGCGACGATGCCGCAAGTTTACGCTTACGCACCAGGCGCGGCGCGCGGAGGCTGATGTCGGGACGGTCGCGGGTGGGTGCCCACCGCCGCCGGCTGTCACATTGGGTCAGCGACGGTCCCGCGGGTACAACAGGGGCTTTTCATGCTGCGCTGGCCGAGACCAGAGCGCACCGGATGTTCCATGCATCGCCGGCGCGTGCAGGACCTTCTCCTCGCGGGTTCGCCCGGCTTCGGTGCCGCAGCGCGCCTCGTGACGCGCTGCGGTGTTGCCTCGATCGCATCCTCTATTCGGCCCGCGGGGGCGGCGCATCCGAAACGGGATTTTCGCCTGCGGCACCATGCAGCGTGGCGACCACGTGCACCGAGGGCGCGTTGGCGGGCTCGATCAGGCGCAGCGCTTGCGCGTAGCGGTGCGCTGTTTCCATGACGGCCGGCGACTGCAGCCCGTTGACGAGCGAACTGCCCACGATCCCGAGGAACAGTGCCGACATGAGAACGCCGAATACCAGATTGTCTTTCATGGGAGGCTCCCGTTGGAGTGGCAGTCTTGCGAACGATGATTCGCGATGCCATTGAACGCGATTCCGCGTGCCCTGCCTTCACCCCGATGCATCACCCACATGGGGCGGTGCAAAGATTCGCCGGTTCACCTCACCCATTTGGCTCACCCGAACGGGTGGTGAGCGGTCGCCAATGCCGCTCGCCGCGCGTTGCAACCTGATCAACGGAAAGCGGCAATTGGCGGCGCCACCGACGGTGGCGCAGTGCCGACGAGGTTCGGCTGGGTGGCGTGGGGGACGTCGAGACGCAGCACCTGGGCGTAGCGTTGGGCGCTGTCCATCACGATCGGTGACTGGAACCCCGTGACGAGCGAGCCACCCACGATGCCGAGAAGCAGCGCGGATATCAAAACGCCGATTGCCAGTTTGTCTTTCATCGAAGACTCCCGTCGGGCTGGTTGCATTGCGAACGAAGATGCGCGAGGTCATGGCAGCCGATGGCTGGCGGCGCCGCTTTCCGCGACGCCGGGGGTGACGGCGTCGGGCGGGTTACGAGGGGGTGGCCGGCGAGCGCTGGTGGGGGCGGGACGCGGCCCACCACGAGGGCGGCGACGGCGTCGTCGCGGGGAGGCGCGACGCTCACTGCCTGGGCCGACGACAGCAAGGCCGCGAGGGCGGCGGTGATGAATGCGCGGGGGATGGTCATGCTCGTCTCGGGTGGAGAGGCCAGATGGTGGGTGTGGCTGCAAGTGCCGGATCGGCACGCCCTGACTGTGCGCGTCCGCGCACCGGCTGCCATCACCATCGCGGCCGACCGCGATGTCTCACCCGGGCATCACCGCCTGCGGTTGCGGGGCTCGCCCGCCCAACGCAATCTCACCCGATCGTCGTGCACGACCAACCGTTTCGTGCGATAGTCTTCCACCCTGCCGAACTCGATCCCACGAGGAGGCTGCCATGGTTTTCGCCGTGATCGACGATCACCCACTCATGCTCGATGCGGTGACGGCCGCCGTCGCGTCGCTCGGCACCGAATACGTCGTCCGTGGCTATCTCTCGCTGGAGCAGTACGACGAGGCGGTGGCGGCGGGCGCGCGCTACGACCTCACGCTCCTCGACCTCTCGCTGCCGGGCTACGACGGGCTCGAGGCGCTCGAATATTTCCGCCAGTGGCACGACGACGCGCCGGTGGTGGTGTTCTCCGCCACGCACGACCGGAATACCGTGTTGGCCGCACTTGGTCTCGGTGCGATGGGCTTCATCCCGAAGACGTCATCGAACGAGATCCTTCGCAATGCGCTGCGGCTCGCGCTGGTAGGCGAGCCCTACATTCCGGCTGATGCGATCCGCGATCCGGACGATCGCAGCCGGGTCGGGCAACCCGACGCGACGACGCGTCCGAAACCGCTGCTGCACGAGGCACCGGGGCTCGCCGCGCTCACGCCGCGGCAGCGCGACGTGCTGGGGCTCCTCATCAAGGGGCTGCCCAACAAGCTCATCTGCCGCGAACTCGGCCTGTCGCCCAATACCGTCAAGACACATCTCACGGCGATCTTCGGCGCCCTGGCGGCGCGCAACCGGACCGAGGCGGTGATCAAGTTCCAGGCGCTCGCCCGCGTCGATCTGCGGCGCGACGCTCGCTGACGCCGTCCGGTATCGGGGTGGCCGGGACACGGCGTTGCGTCTTCCGCACGCTTCGCTGTTGCACGACCGCGGCGCGACTCAGAACCGCTTCGTCGCCTGCAGCGAGACGATGAAGACGTGACTCTGGTACGTGCCATCGAGCAGGCCGTACGCCGCCGTACTGCCGTTGTTCTGATGGATGCCGGCGTCGCGTGAGTCGACATAGCTCAGCGCGACGTCGAACCACGTGTCCCCCGGCTTCCAGTCGTAGCGCGCTCCCATCGTGAGCCACAGCTTGGCAGCGTCCGGGAGCCGCGCGCCACGCTCGGCATCGTTGCGGATGACGGTCTGGTCGTAGGCGATACCACCGCGGATCTGCCAGGCGTCGGAGATGCGATACGTCGCGCCCGCCGCGAAGCGCCAGGTGTCGCGCCAGTCGTAGACGACGGTGGCGAGCGTCGAGCCGTTGCCGCGGATGAAGGACACCTCGTCGAAGCTGCTCCACCCGGTCCACTGGGCATCGAACAGGAGCGCGAGCGCCGGTGTCGCCTGCCACCAGACGCCGACGCTCGCCGAGGGCGGCAGCTCGATGCTCGCCGAGAGATCGGTATTGGAGAGCGGCGCACCGGGCGCCGAGGCGGCGGTGATGATCGCATTGGCAAGCGGGTTGGCCGACGTCGGTGGCTGGAAGCTCGCGTGGCCTTCCAGCCGGTAGCGGATCCTCGACCGGAACTGGGCGCCGAGCCGCAGGCGATCATCGAGGTTGTAGATGACGCCGATGTTCCAGCCGACGCGCAGGTCGTCGCCTTCGACCTCCGTCTCGCCGGTGAGGCCGGCGATGGTGTCCGGACGCGCCGGATCGAGGAGTGCGGCGACCTGCTGCGGGGTGAGACGTCCCGAGGCGAGCGCGCGATCGGCGACGATCGCCGAGTAATTGATGTCGTTGGTGAGCGTTGCCTTGACCCATTGCACCGACAAGCCGGCGCCGAGCCACCAGTGATCGTCGACGCGGAAGGACATGGCTGGGCTGACGCTGATCGTCTTGACCTCGCTTTCGAGCGACTGGAAACGGCCCATCCACCCGCCGTCGTACTTGGTCTTCTGCCCGAAGGGCACGTTGATCGTGAGGCCGACATTGACCCGCTCGTCGAGGTGCCCGATGGCGAAGAGCGGCGGGATGACGGCGAAGCGGCCGGCATCGCCACCGTTGTCGCCGAGGCGCTGGCCGAGCGCGGGCTGCGAGCCGTGATCGTCGAATTGGAGGCTCGGCAGGTCGAAGTGCACCGCCTGCGCGATTTCCGAGCGCTGGAAGCGCGCCATGCCCGCCGGGTTGAACCAGGCGGTGCCGGCATCTTCGGCCGCCGCCGTGACGCCCGCGTTGGCGGTACCGAGCGCACTGGCCGTCTGCACCGCAACGGCGAAGCCGGCAGCCTGCACGGGTGCCGTCGCGAGCCACGCGAGGCCGCCGAGGAGCACGCCAAGACTTCCACCCCGAGATGTTGCGCCCATGTCGATGTCCCTCCTCGATGCCGCGGCGAGCGTCGTTGCGTGTTCACGCGGGCGCGCAGGATGCGCGCCACTCGCCGGCTACAGCGCGACCTCCGTCACGACCTGCCGCCACGCGTCGTCCCGTTGCATGTCCGCCCCATCGCACACCGCGCACACGTCGAAGGCGACCCGCAGTCGCCACGCGTCGTCACGGCGCGCAAAGTGCAGGCGGGCGTACCCCGAGCCATCGATGCGGCAGGGAATCCCCTGGTCGTCCGTCCCGGTGCTGGCGAGGCGTATCGAATAGCCGCCGCACGTCTCGGCGAGCGCGAGGGCGCTGGCCGGAGCATTCGCATAGCGCAGCGGCGCGTAGGCCGGCGGGGCGACGACGGCAGTGGCGACGGGCTGCTCGCCGTGGTGGATCGTCGCAAGCGCTGCGCAGTGATAATCGCCCGACAGCAGGACGACGTGCCGCATCCCGCGCGTGCGGATTTCGTCGAAGAGGCGGGTTCGCTCGGCGGCGAAAGCCTGCCAGTTGTCCGCGGTCATCGCGGAGGCGGGATCGAGGCATCCCTGTGCATCGAGGTGGCAGGCGAAGCCGGGGGCGACGGGGCTGCCGGTGACGATGAGCTTGGGCGACGGCTCGTCGCGGTGTGCATCGAGCCAGTGAAGGAGGTGATCCCAGGCGCGCCGCGAGAGAATCGAACGTGGGCCGTCACGGGCACGGCGCAGCGACCGCGTGTCGAGGACGATCGCCGGGATCTCGCCGCCCACGCGGCACGTATGGACCAGCCCCATCGAGTTGGTCCACGCACGCGATGCGGCAGGCGTGAGGTCGGCCGCCGAGGAGTGCGACCATTGGTGCACGCGCGCCATGCCGATCGCCATGTCGACCAGCGGCGGATCGAGAATCGCCTGCGAGCGATCCCAGTCGTCGGCGATCTCGTGGTCGTCGATCGCCATGTACGTGGGTACGCTCGCCAGCAGGCGGCGGGCATCAGGTGCGGTGAGGAGCCCGCGATAGCGCTCCTCGTATTTCTCGAGCGGAATCGTGGGGTCGAGGAGCCCGGCGGTGGCGTCGGCGTAGATCTGGTCGCCGACGAGGAAGAGCGCCGCGGGTGGTGGCAACGGGAGCGGCGTGGAACCCGTTGGCGAGGTCGGCGCGGGCCGCGACGCGGCGAGGAGACGGCGATACGTCGCATCGACACGCTCGCCCTCGACGGGCGACCCCGGATGCCGGCAGCAGGTGGCGGCGAGCGCGATCTCCTTCGTCGGCGCATCCGGCGTCTCGAAGAAGGCGCGGGTGAGGCGGAAGACCGCATCGGCAAGCTGCACCCGAGCAAGGCGTGTGCGTGACAGCGTGGTCCGCGCGGTCCGCTGCCGACGCGCCTCGCCCGCAGCCAGTCGCCGCGCGAGGGCGTCGCGCGCGACCTCGAAGCGCGAGGATCCGCCGCGCGCCTCGGCACCTTCCAGGAGGTGCCGCCAGGTGTCGACGGGATCGCCGTGCGGACCGTTCGGGGTCGTCGCGACGAGGGCGGCGAGTAGGGTATCGACAGTCGGGTTGGGCCGCACCTTCCATCCGGGCAGCGGATGCACGGTGAAGGCCTCGAGCGACAAGTCTCCGTCCGCCGGTATGGCGGTATGCGGCAAGCGCAATTCGATGATCGCGTACCGCCGGTCGAACACCGGTACGAACGGCGCTTCGCTCGGATAGGTGGTCGTCGGGCCACGGCGCGAGGCCAGGGGAATGAACTCGTGGCGCATGGCGGCGAGCGTGAGGCAGTGACCGTGCGGGCCTCGATAGGCGACGAGTGCGAACCGAGCCGGCGTGGTCGTGTCCTCGTTCGCTCGGAGCCAGACGTTGACGCGAACCTCGTCGTCGGATCGGGCCACGTGGCCGACGATCGGGCCCATCGCCGGCACCGCGAGCTGGAAGAGCGGCCCGCGCCCGACGCGCGGTTCGGGCGGGCTCGGCGGGCCGACCGTGGTCTGCGCATTCGCCTGCCACGCGAGATCGAGGAAATCGCCGACGCGCGGATACGTCTCGACATGGGCACGCTTGCCGATCAGCCAGTCGAGGTGCCCGTAGTCCTTGAACACGATGAGGCGCACCCGCCTCTCCATGTGCGCTTTGGGAAAGACGTTGCCGAGCATGAGATACGAGCGGCGCGACGAGCCCACCGAGAACAGCGCATTGCGCCGGCCGTGGGCGAAGGCGACCGGCATGTGGAGGTGTCGCTGGATGTTGCCGTCGGTGACGTAGACGTTGAGGCCGTCGGCATCGACGAGCCGCTCCTGCTCCACGCAGTGACGCGCCTGGAGGAACACCCCGAGGTTGGCGGTAGCGAGGAGCAGCGGCAGCCGATCGTGCGTCGCGCGCGACAGCTGCCGGTGCGAGAACAGCGGCGCCTCGATGCCCCACATCCGGCGACAGGAGGCGTGAACCTGCGTGGCGGCCCGCCCCTGAAATTCATCCCAGCAGTGTTCGCCTGCATCGCGCGGCAAG
Organism: Burkholderiales bacterium; assembly: GCA_039807685.1. Taxonomy (GTDB): domain Bacteria; phylum Pseudomonadota; class Gammaproteobacteria; order Burkholderiales; family Casimicrobiaceae; genus VBCG01. Next base: position 4,499 of record JBDHRR010000023.1, on the reverse strand, counting down.
GTCGCGAGGCAGCGATCGAGGAGCGTCGTGATCGGATCCGACAGCGAGCCGTAGCCATCGGCGGCGCCGCCCTTCGCATGGTCCGCGACGCAAGGGGTGTCGGCGGGAGCATCGAAGCGGATCGTCGCAACGTTCGTCGCATCGCGCAGCAGGCCCGGGAGGAAAGAACGAACCTGCGAGCCGGCATCGCCGATCACGTACGGCGTGAACTGCGAGAGCACGACCCCGGCGAGGAGCGAGCGGTGGCGCGACTGGTATCCGACGTGCTCGGGCGGAGTGGCGGTCGGCGCGTGCACGCCGCCCGCCGCGAGCTCGCCGCCGAGGATCGACATCGCGAGCGACGCCGCGCCGACGCACTGCGCCAGCGCGAACATCTGCAGCGGGCGCCCGCTCGCTTCGGGGTGCTCCCGCGCGATCTCGTGCAGACAGCGGCGGAGTGCCACCGGCAGGTCGAAGCGGGCGATCTCATCCATGCTGCACTGCTGCGACGCCGACGGCAGTCCGATGCTGATGCGGTGCTCGATGAGCCACACGTCCCACCCGCGGCGGTGCAGGAACTCGGCAAGGTTGACGTCCTGGGTCGGCTCGGCGAACGAGACGGCCGATTGCCCGAAGGCGTGGATGAGCAGGATCGATCGGGCCTGCCGCATCCCGTCGTGGCTGTTGCGGAACTCGACCTTGTTGCGATATCGCCAGAGCACGAGTCCGACCTGCTCGTTGCTCCCGGCGCGCCGCGGGACGTCGAACGCGTGACATTCGGGGACGAGCGTGGCCGTCCCCTGGGCGTCGCGAAGGAGCGGCAGGCGCTGGGCGAAATGCACGCGGGACGCCGCACCCTCGCCGCTCGCCCGCGCGTAGGGGAAGTCGGGCATCGGCCGGTAGTTGGGAAGCCGGAAGTCGAAGAGGCGGCACTTGAGGAGGTAGCGCGCGAAGAGCGCGCCGTAGCCGGCGACCCCGAGAATGCCGGCGGTCGCTTCGCCATGGAGCTGCGGCGGTCGCTCGTCACGAATTTCCAGCGGCGAAATGGCGAGCGTTCCGGAAGCGAAGACCTTGTCGCGGTCGCCGTTCGGCACGGCGAGACGGACGTGCAGTTCGGTCATCGTCTGCCAGACGTTGCGTCGCGCGAGGCGCGGTCGTACCGGCTCGGCGATCCGATCGCGCGTGGCGGGGATGGACTGCGCCAGCGCGCGCAGCAATCGTCGGGGGAGCACGGCGAGCCAGCGCAGCGCGTAGCTGGCAAGCGCCGACCAGTCGGCGGCGTAGCGGATGTCCTTGCGACCGGAGAGCAGGAGCCCGCGCGGCGCCGCCAACGCGACGCCTGCCTTGCTTGCCGGCACGGTGACCGCGCCATCGCGCAGACGCAGCGCGAATTCGTAGCGCATCTGCCGCCGGTCCGCGGCGTGCCAGGCCAGGCGCAGCACGAGGAGGAAGAGCCGGAAGGGGCCTGGCATGGGCGTCGGTTGTGGGCGGCGGTCGGACCCGGCGGCGACGCCGGTCGCCCGCTCGCCGCGCAACAGGCGCGCCAACGCGAGCAGGCAGTTGGCGAGCTTGCCGGCGATCCGTTCGCGCATCTCGTCGGCGGCGCGTTCGATGACCAGCGTGGCGAGGGCCTGGAGCGTGTCGAGAATGCGCAGCGGCAGCGCCCGCGGGACCGGCTCCAGGATCGTGACGAGCCCGGTGGCTTCCTCGTAGTGCCAGGTGTCCAGCAGGCGCGGTCGCTGCCCGATCGGACTCATTTGCAGGCGTGCCCGCGCCGTTTCGAAGCGATGCTGCGGATCGGCGAGAAATGCCTCCACGTCGGCGGTCGGCAGCGCCACGTCGAGCCTGGCGGCCAGCGGCCGGCCCTGCCCGTCGTGGACGCCGACGAGTTCGCCGCGCAGCACCTCGTGGAGCGTCAGCGGCGTCCCGGCACGGCGGCACACCGGGAGTGCGGGAATCGCCACCGTGACCGCCGTCGGCGACGATCCGGGCGCGACCTCGCGATCGCCACGCCCGGATCGCGCGTAGGCGATCAGCGCGGGCATCGCGCGCTCGGCGAGGACCGCAATGGTGAGGAAGGGATTGGTGCCGAGCGACGTAGGGATGATGGCACCGTCGAGCACGTACAGGCCCGGATGCGTGCGCGTCGTTCCCGAGGCGAGAAAGACTGCGCCGCGCTCGTCGACGACCCCCGACGCCCCGTCGTCACCCATCGGACAGCCGCCGAGCGGGTGGACGGTCACGCCACGGCCGCCCGACTGGACGTGGGCGAGCGCCCATTCCAGCGACCGCGGGATCGGCGTGTTCAGTGGATTGGGCAGATAGGTCGCACCGAGCGCGCCGACCGCCGAGATCGTCGCGTCGTAGCGCCGGCTTCGGGTGTCGGCGGCGAGCGTGGGCCAGTGGATCCGGGTACGGCCGTGTGCCCCGTAGCGCAGTTCGCCGCGCGAACCGTCGTGCCCCATGGTGAGGAAGGTCTGCGTGTGCTGCGCGCCTTGCACCGTCCGCGCAAGCGGATCGGCGCCCTTGAACGTCCAGCCGTCCAGTTGGTGCAGGATCGCCGCATTGGTCACGATCTCGTGGAAGACGCCGGCGAGCGCGCCGGGGATCGCGGCATCCTCGACCACGAAATGATCGTTCACATCGACGTCGTCGCCAGCGTGCAGCGCGCGCGTGATGGTCGGTCCGACGACGTGCGGGCCGGGGGTGACCTGATTGCCACCGTTGCCCCAACCGACGGCGTGCACCGGGTCGCGCTGCCAGTAGCCGAAGGACAGTGAGTCGCCGTTGCCGGAGAAGCGGGTACCCAACGCCCGCGAGACGCCGAGCCCCGACTCGCGCGAGCGCTGGAGGATCTCGGTGGAGCCGACCGCGCCTGCGGCGAGGACCACGATCCGTGCGATCGCGCCGAAGGTGAGGCTGGCCCGCAACTGCGCCAATGCCTGACGCTCGGCCGGATCGGTCGCCGTCGCCTCGTGCGCCAGCGCACGCTGGTACGAACGCTGGTCGGTCGTGCGGGTGAGTGCCACCTGCCATCCCTGCGCATGGGGCGCGACCTGCAGCACACAGGCATTGGTGAACAGCCTGGCCCCGGCGGCGTGCGCGGCGGCGAGATAGGTCATGCCCAGCGTCGCCTTGGCGCCGTAGTTGCAGCCGGCGACGCAATCCCCGCAGCCGATGCACGGCTGCAAGGTTCCACCGGGGAGGGGAATGCCCTGCGTCGACGTATTGACGGTGATCGGAACGGCCCGCGCTTCGCCGCGCGCGCAGCGGGCGAAGGCCTCGAAGGCGAGCGTCTTGGCGGGAACCGCGCCGGCGGCGTCGTGCGCATACGGCATCGCCGCGAGCTCGGCGCGGACGCCGGGGTAGCGCGCGAGGAGGTCGTCGACGTTCCCGCGGATTGCGACGGGCCAGGCCGGCTGGGCGAAGACGGCGCGCTCGGGGGCGAGGGCGACACCGGCATTGACGAGGCTCCCGCCGCCGAGTCCGCTGCCGGCGACCACGACCATCTCGGGACCGACGCGGACATCGTAGAGGGCGTCGTCGTAGCCCAGCGTGGTATCGCCGCCGGCATCGATGCGAAAGTGCCCGGGCGCCGCAGCGGATTCGCGGGGAAACTCACCCGGAAGGTATTCCTTCCCGCGCTCGAGCACGACCACCGACAGTCCCGCCTCGGCACAGCGTCGCGCAGCCACGGCGCCGCCATAGCCAGAGCCGACGACGGCGACGTCGAAGACGCGTCCGTGCAGGTCCTCGATGAGCCGATCGACCGGTTCGGCGATCCGTCGCATGAGGTCGCCCGGCGCCTACGCGCGACGGCGCCGCGCGCTCAGTTGCCCGGTGATATGCGCGCGCAGCGTGGCGTATGGGATCGGCTTCTTCATGACGTCGAGCCCGTACATTTCGAGCAGCTCGACGTCGCCGTCGCCGGTCATCAGCAGCGCCGGCACGTTGCGATACGTCGCGCGAAAGGCGGCGATCACGTCGGTTCCGCGCTCGCCGTCGGCGAGGTGGTAATCCGCGATGACGATATCGGGCGGGCGCCCCGCGGCGGCGACGCGGGCGAGCGCCTCGCCACCGTCACGGGCGACGATCGGGTGCGCGCCCCAGCGGTCGATGGCGAGGCCGAATGCGCTGCGGACCTCGTCGTCGTTGTCGATGACGGCGATCGTGCAGCCCGCGAGGTCCATGTCGCGCGACACGCCCTTGGCGGGTACGAGCGGCGGCCCCGCGGCGATCATCGACGCCGGGAGCGCAATCGAGAACGAGGCGCCCTGGCCCAGGTCGGAGCGTATCCCGACGCTGATGCCGAGCGCCCGCGCGAGTCGGCGCACGATGGCGAGCCCGAGCCCGAGGCCAGCGTGGCGCGATCGGGAGCCATGATTCTCCAACTGGTGGAAGTCGCTGAAGATCCGCTCGTGCTCGGCCGGCGCGATGCCGGGACCGGTGTCGCTCACCACGAGGGTAACCCCGGTGTCGCGCTGCTCGGCACCGAGGCGCACGTGACCGCGCTCGGTGTA
>JBDHRR010000022.1:0-35553 GCA_039807685.1 Burkholderiales bacterium | reverse complement strand
GCGATCGGACCCGTGTAGAACGCATCGGCGCCGCCGGTCGCGATGGCGCGCAGCGTGCGCGCGTAGGCGGGATTGCGCAGCATCGCCCCCACCGGCAGCGGCTGGCCGTCGCTGCCGTGGAAGTACGCGCGAGCGCGCGGTTGCGTGAGGTGACGCTCCTGGACGAGGAGCGCGTGCAGGCGCGGCGACACCGCGAACCCGTTCTCGGCGAGTGCGATCGCATCGTCGAAAAGCCGCGCCCACGGCAGTCGCCCGTGCTGGCGGTGCGCGGCCTCGAGCATGCGCACGACGCCGGGCACGCCGACCGACCGGCCGCCCACCACCGCCTCGAAGAAGGGCAGCGGCTTGCCGTCGCGCAGGAAACGATCGGGCCGCGCGGCGGCCGGAGCCGTCTCGCGCCCGTCCCAGGCGACGAGCTTGCCGCGCTTCGCATCGTGCACGAGCAGGAACGCGCCGCCGCCGATCCCCGAGGACTGCGGCTCGACGAGACCCAGCACCATCTGCACCGCAATGACCGCATCGACCGCATTGCCGCCGGCCGCGAGGATCCGATCACCCGCTCGCGCCGCGAGCGGGTTGGCGGCGGCGACCATCCACAGGCGCGTGGTGACGGCCTGCTTCTCGGTACGCCCCGAGGCGCCTTCCGGTGCGGGTTGCGCGAATGCGCCCGCGCCGGCGACGACGACGGCGAGCGCGCCGAGCGCAACACGCATGGCAACGCGGAACGCAACGTCGAGCGCAGCGTGACGCCTGCCCGGGTCGACGCGCCGCACCATGCGCCCCTCGACGCGCTCAGTAGCGCGCGTTGCCCGGCGTGCGCGGGAACGGGATCACGTCGCGCACGTTGGCGAGTCCCGTGACGTAGGCAACGGTGCGCTCGAAGCCCAGACCGAAGCCGGCGTGCGGCACGGTCCCGTAGCGGCGCAGGTCGCGATACCACTCGTAGTGCGCAGGGTCGAGTCCCGACTCGCGCATGCGCGCATCGAGAACGGCGAGCCGCTCCTCGCGCTGGCTGCCGCCGATGATCTCGCCGATGCCTGGCGCCAGCACGTCCATCGCCGCCACCGTGCGCCCGTCGTCGTTGGCGCGCATGTAGAACGCCTTGATCGCCTTCGGATAGTTCATCACGATCACCGGACGCCCGACGTGCTCCTCGGTGAGGTAGCGCTCGTGCTCCGACTGCAGGTCGATGCCCCAGGTTACCGGATACTCGAATTTCCGCTTGGCGCGTTCGAGGATGGCGATGGCCTCGCTGTAATCCATGCGCACGAATTCGCCATCGACGATGCCGGAGAGCTTCTGCACGATGCCCTTCTCGATGCGCTCGTCGAAGAACGCCATGTCGTCGGCGCGCTCGGCGAGAACGGTCCGGAAAACGTGCTTCAGCAAGCGCTCGGCGAGGGTGGCGTCGTCGGCGAGGTCGGCAAAGGCGATCTCCGGCTCGATCATCCAGAACTCGGCGAGGTGCCGGCTGGTATTCGAGTTCTCGGCGCGGAACGTCGGCCCGAAGGTGTAGACCTTCGACAGGGCAAGGCAATACGCCTCGACGTTCAACTGCCCGGACACCGTGAGAAACGCCTCGCGACCGAAGAAGTCCTGCGCGAAATCGACCTTGCCGTCGGGCGTGCGCGGCAGGTTCGCAAGATCGAGTGTGGAGACGCGAAAGAGGGCACCCGCGCCCTCGGCATCCGACGCCGTGATGATCGGCGTATTCACCCAGACGAAGCCGTCGCCGTCGAAGAATTGGTGGATCGCCTTGGCGATCGTGTGCCGCACCCGCGTCGCCGCGCCGATCACGTTGGTGCGCGGACGCAGGTGCGCCACCTCACGCAGGAACTCGAGCGAGTGCGGCTTGGGCTGGATCGGATAGGTATCGGGGTCGTCGACCCAGCCGACGACCGCCACGCGATCGGCCTGCATCTCGAACGGCTGTCCCTTTGCGGGCGACGGCACGATCTTCCCCGTGGCCTCGACCGCGCAGCCGGCGGTCAGGTGCTGCACCTCGCTCGCGTAATTGGGCAGCGTCTGCGGCGCCACGACCTGCACGGGATGAAAGCCCGAGCCGTCGGAGACATGCACGAAGGAAACGCCCGCCTTGGAGTCGCGGCGCGTGCGCACCCAGCCACGAACCGTGACGGGGACGTCGGCCGGCACACGGCCGGCGAGGATATCGCTGCAGGAGAAGGTCGGGAGCGTCATGGCAACGGGCAGTGGCAGGCGCTTGTCACGGCCGCCTGCGGGTTCGGGCGCGAAAGGCGTGATGGTACCCGGACTGTGGACGGCGCATCACGACGGCGCCGAGAAGGCGGGCCGCGATCCGCACCCCCGCGCGGCTATGCTCGAAAGCGGCGCCGGCGATCGCGGGGATCGCTGTCGTTCCCTCGGAGCAAGACCGCATGAGCGATTCGTCGAACGCATCCCCCATCCTCGTGGACGAGCGCATCGCGGTCCCGGTCTGGGACTGGCCGGTGCGCGTGGTCCATTGGGCGATGGTGTCAACCCGCCCGGCTCGGGGCGGCATCTGACGCATGGCCCTCGACACCGGCTCGGCCTCATGCACTCCCGCTCGTTCGGCCCTTCGCCCCGCATCGGCCGCTACTACGGCCTCTGCTGATTTCTCGCTCCGGCTCATCACCGTCGACCTTTCAGCCGCAAGGCGAGATCTCCCCGGGTAAGAACGCACTCTTTCGCTGCGCAACCGCCGGATCTACGCCGCCTCGCTTTGATCACGAGAGCTTCGCGTCACTCGCTGTGATCAACTCGTGGCGGGATTTGGACCCGCAGGAGTGCGCCCGTGCCCGGCGCACATGAGAAAGGGCGACATTGTCGCCCTTTCTCAATCACGGTTGCCTTTGAATCAGCGTTGCCGGCGGCGTCTTGCGAGCCCAATGGCAAGCCATCCGATAGCGAGCAGAGCAAGCGTGTGAGGCTCGGGAACTTCATTACCCTTCTGGAGTGTGATGCCGGCGGAAGTCTGCAATCCGTTGGCTTGATTTGGCGTGTCGTAGTTGACCTTCACATGTGAAGCAAGATCGCCGAGCATGAATGAGGAAGTGACCGTTGCATCGAACACCCACTCGTAGATCTTTCCCGGCCCTACGACATTTGTCGTGTCCGACGTCGAGACGCACTGGAAGCCTGACGACCCCACGCTGCAACCATTCGCCAGCCCTCCCAACACGTAGGTCCAAGCGCCGGCCGCTGTCGTGCTGAGCAGGCTGCCACTGATCTTGTCACTGTTTCCGTTAACGGTCTTGATTGCCACTGCCTGGATGAACGCGTCGGCAATCGTGTTCGCAGAAGTGTCGATCGTGAGCGTTATATGGAAGTGTTGGGGGTCGTTATTGACTTCGGCGTATTCGAGCGTGATCAGGCTCCCGAAACAATTGTCCGCAGCACAGTCAATGTTGTTGCTGCCACCGATGGGATCGGCGTATGCCGCCGGAATCGCAAATGCGAGCCATGCGAACATGGCAACTTTGAATATGTTTCTCATGATTTCGGTACTCCGCCGTCGAAATGCCACAACAACCTCATGCCGGCGGATAAGAGGCAATATTCGTGCCGCGGAGATTCAAGCGAATATGCGGTTGAGAATCAATCGGTTAGCCAACGATGATGTCGCTTGAAGCATCCCACCGTAAGATTGCCCGACAGTCTCTCGATCCACGTCATCCCCGACTGTAGGGTACACGGATCGCTGCTGTCGCGGGTTGTCATTCCGTAATCGGGGATATGCGTCACCGCGTTTCGTACAAGTTTCGCGCTCTTGACGATGTTGGCCACCTTGCCCCACCGTGCCGCCCTGTATCCGCTTCCTGTTCGCCGGGGCCAGCGCTTCGCCGGCGGCCTCCTTCAGATTCGCAGTCGCCCGCGACACCCTTGCCGTTCGGCTACCACTTCCCCTTGCTCGGTGTGGAGAGGACTTCCGCCTCCAAGTGACGGCGCCCGACCGGGCGCATCAACGCAAAGGGCAGCGATCGCTCGCTGCCCTTCCCGTTCGCTGCAGGTGTCGAGCGCCCTACGGCACCAGCACGATCTCCACACGCCGCGCTTCGGCGTCGCTGCCCGAGCCTTCGCTGACGATGGGCTTGACCATGTCGATCCGCTCCTCCGCCACACCCTGCGCCTTCAGGTAGTCGCGCACCGCAAGGGCGCGCTGCTTGGCGAGCTCCTGATTCTGCTCGAGGTTACCCGTCGAATCGTGGTAGCCGGAAATCTTCACCTTCTCAGCCGACGACTTGGCCTTGTCGACGAGGGCCGCGAGCTTACCCGCCGCATCGCCCGGCATGTCCGTCTTGCCGGTGTCGAAGTAGAGCTTGACGATGCCGATGGTCAGCACCGGCGCCGCCGCCGGAGTCGCTGCCGCCGGTGCTGCCGAGACCTGGGCTGCGGGTGCCGCCGGCTTGGCGTTGCCCGTACCGCCGTGCCAGGTGGCGAGCAGCGGCACGATCATCAGCGCGACGATGTTGATGATCTTGATGAGCGGATTGACCGCGGGACCTGCCGTGTCCTTGTACGGATCGCCGACGGTATCGCCGGTCACCGCTGCCTTGTGTGCATCCGAGCCCTTGCCGCCGAAGTTGCCATCCTCGATGTACTTCTTCGCGTTGTCCCAGGCGCCGCCGCCCGTCGTCATCGAGATGGCGACGAAGAGGCCGGTGATGATGGTGCCCATGAGGAGGCCACCCAGCGCCTGCGGGCCGAGCGCCAGCCCCACGACCACCGGCACCAGCACCGGCAGGAGCGACGGCACGATCATTTCCTTGATCGCCGCCTTGGTGAGGAGGTCGACCGCGGTGCTGTACTCCGGCTTGCCGCTGCCGTCCATGATGCCCTTGATCTCGCGGAACTGGCGGCGCACTTCGACCACGACCGACCCCGCGGCACGACCGACCGCTTCCATCGCCATCGCGCCGAAGAGGTACGGCACGAGACCGCCGATGAAGAGGCCGACGATCACCATGTGATTGGACAGATCGAACGTGGTGGCGATGTTCGCCGTCTCGAGCGCGTGCGTGTAGTCGGCGAAGAGCACGAGCGCGGCGAGACCCGCCGAGCCGATCGCATAGCCCTTGGTCACCGCCTTGGTGGTGTTGCCGACGGCGTCGAGCGGATCGGTGATCGCGCGCACGGAATCGGGCAGGTTGCTCATCTCGGCGATGCCGCCCGCGTTGTCGGTGATCGGGCCGTAGGCGTCGAGCGCCACGATGATGCCGGTCATCGACAGCATCGCGGTGGCGGCGATGGCGATGCCGTACAGCCCGGCGAGCCAGAACGAGACGAGGATCGCGGCACACACCGCGAGCACCGGCCAGGCGGTGGCCTTCATCGACACGCCGATGCCGGCGATGATGTTGGTGGCGTGACCGGTCGTCGACGCCTGCGCGACGTGCTTGACGGGCTTGAAGTCGGTGCCCGTGTAGTACTCGGTGATGATCACCATGAGCGCGGTCAGCACGAGGCCGACCATCGCGGCACCGAAGAGGCGCAGCGAAGTCAGCGTCGGATCGGCGGCGGTGAAGCCGCCGGTCATGCGATCGGTGATGAACCAGAAGGCAATCGCGGAGAGCACGCCAGCGACGGCGAGGCCCTTGTACAGCGCATTCATGATCTTGCCGCCGGGTGTGGCCTTGACGAAGTAGCAGCCGATGATCGAGGCGATGATCGACGCGCCGCCCAGCACCAGCGGATAGAGGACCGCCGCCTCCGCGACCTGCGGCAGCAGCAACGCGCCCAGCAGCATGGTGGCGACGATCGTCACCGCGTAGGTCTCGAAGAGGTCCGCCGCCATGCCGGCGCAGTCGCCGACGTTGTCGCCCACGTTGTCGGCGATCACCGCCGGGTTGCGCGGATCGTCCTCGGGGATACCCGCCTCGACCTTGCCGACGAGGTCGGCGCCGACGTCCGCACCCTTGGTGAAGATGCCCCCACCCAGCCGCGCGAAGATCGAGATGAGCGAGCCGCCGAAGGCCAGGCCCACGAGCGGCTGGATCGTGTGGTGCAGGTCGCTGCCGGTCAGGTGGCTGCCGCCGGTCAGGTACCAGTAGAAGCCGGCAACGCCGAGAAGGCCCAGGCCGACGACCAGCATGCCGGTGATCGCACCACCGCGGAAGGCCACCGCCAGCGCTTCATTGAGACCGGTGCGCGCGGCTTCGGCCGTCCGCACGTTGGAACGCACCGAGACGTTCATCCCGATGTAGCCGGCGAGGCCGGAGAGGATGGCGCCGACCGCGAAGCCGACCGCCGTGCGACCACCGAGCGCCCACCAGATGATCACGAAGAGGATCACCCCGACGATGCCGATCGTCATGTACTGCCGGTTCAAGTACGCCTTGGCACCGGCCTGGATGGCCGCGGCAATCTCCTGCATGCGCGCATTGCCCGCCGGCTTGGCGAGGATCGAGCTGATCCAGACGGCACCGATGACGATGGCGGCGATGGCGCACACCAACGCGATCATGAGTCCTGTGGACATGGCTGACGTTTCTCCCTGAAAGATGGCTTGAAAGTAGGCATGGGGGGCGGACGCCTTCGCGTGGGCGTCCTCGGGCGCGGCCCGGCGCACGGAACGCTTGCCGGCGGCCAGCGCACTCCGTACTGCCGGGCACGACGCTCCCCGGTTACCGCATATCCTGCCGTGTTGCGACGGGGCCGCTCGCGGCGGCCCCGGAAAAACGCGCTATTTTGCCAGTTTTCGGGCGACGAAGTCCAATCGGTCCTGTCCCCAGAACATTTCCCCGTCGACCACGTACGTCGGCGCGCCGAATACCCCGCGCTCGATCGCCTCCTTGGTATTGGCCGCGTAACGCTGCGCCACGCCCTCGGTCTGCGCCCGATCGGACAGCCCCTGCGCATCGAGGCCGATGCCGTGCGCGACCACGGCGAGCGTCTCCTGATCGGCGATGTCGCGCTCCTCGTGCCAGAGCGCGCGGCCGATCGCACCGGTGAGCGCCAGGGCCTGCTCGACATTCACCTCGCCGGCGGCGATGATCCAGCGTGCCGCAAGGTCACCGTTGGCCGGAAAGAACTTGGGCTGGACGTTGAGCGGAATCCCGAGATGCCGCGAGAAGCGCGCGAGTTCGACCAGGCGATACGCCTGCCGCTGCGGTGCCCGCTTGGAGAGCGGCAGGCCGCCGGAGACCGGAAAGACCTCCCCCAGGTTGACGGGCTTCACGTGGACCGTCGCATGATGCTGGTGCGCGAGGTCCACGAAGCGAGCGTGACCGAGGTAGGTCCACGGAGAGACCGTCGCAAAGTAATAGTCGATCACGTGCGGATGTGCCATGCGAGCCTCCATTCCGGGATGTCGACCACCGCGCTGCGGCACACGCCGCGCGCGTCGACCGACAACTAGATCTCGAACGTCGTGTCGAGCTTGCGCGGGACCGCCACGTTCTTCAGCCGCTCGTAGCGCGGCAGACCGTCCTTGAACGGTGGCGGATCCTCGCCGGCCATGAGCGGGCCGAGATACGCGCGCGCCTTGGCGGTGATCCCGTAGCCATCGCGGGTGATGAAGTCGCGCGGCAGCTTCTTCTCGACGTTGGCAACCTTGGTGAGCGGTGCCTCGGTGATCTTCCAGCGGTACGGCCGGTCGGACACGCGGGTGATCGCCGGCATCACCGCATTGCCGCCGGCAAGCGCCATCTCCACCGCCGCCTTGCCCACCGCGTACGACTGCAGGACGTCGGTCTTCGACGCCAAGTGCCGCGCCGCGCGCTGCAGGTAGTCGGCGACCGCCCAGTGGTACTTGTACCCCAGCCGCTCCTTGACAAGCGCGGCAATCTGCGGCCCGATGCCCCCCAGCTGCGCGTGGCCGAAAGCGTCCTTGGTCCCGGCTTCGGCCATGAGCTTGCCGTCGGCGCTGCGCAGGCCCTCGGACACGCCGATGCAGCAATAGCCCCACTCCTTCACCTTGGCGTCGACCAGCGCGGTGAACTTCGCCTCGTCGAACGGCACCTCGGGAAAGAGCAGCACGATCGGGATCGGCGTATCGGCGCTGTCGGCCATGCCGACCGCCGCCGTGATCCAGCCGGCGTTGCGGCCCATCACCTCGAGCACGAACACCTTGGTGGATGTCTTCGCCATCGACGCCACGTCGAACGCCGCCTCGCGCATCGAGGTGGCGACGTACTTCGCGACCGAGCCGAAGCCCGGGCAGTTGTCGGTGACGGCGAGATCGTTGTCGACGGTCTTCGGGACGTGCACCGCCTGCAGCGGATAGCCCATCTTCTCCGCGATCTGCGCCACCTTGAGGCAGGTGTCGGCGGAGTCGTTGCCGCCGTTGTAGAAGAAGTAGCCGATGTCGTGCGCGCGGAAGACCTCGAGGAGGCGCTCGTACTGCGCCCGGCTCTCTTCGAGACCCTTGAGCTTGTACCGGCACGACCCGAAGGCCCCCGCCGGGGTGTAGCGCAATTGGGTGATCGCCCGCGCCGACTCCTTGCTGGTGTCGATGAGGTCCTCGGTGAGCGCGCCGATGATGCCGTTGCGTCCGGCGTAGACCTTGCCGATGCGGGTCCGGTAGCGGCGTGCAGTCTGGATGACGCCGGCGGCGCTGGCATTGATGACAGCGGTGACGCCGCCCGACTGGGCATAGAAGGCGTTGCGTGGCTTGGGCTTGGGCATGGCGGACTCGATGGCAAGTAGGACGAGGCTATCTTCCCGGTACGGCGGCGTGCGCGGACTCGCGGCGCGGGGCGGGTGCGAGCGTCGTTACGGCCGCAACGCGGCGAGCGCCGCATCGCGCACGGTCTCGACGCTTCCGAGCCCGTCGACCCGGCGGTACTTCGGGGCGGCGGGGTCGCCGGTCGCACCCCACGCGCGATAGTAAGCCACCAGCGGCTCGGTCTGCCCGTGATAGACCTCGAGCCGCTTGCGGACGGTGGCCTCCTGATCGTCGTCGCGCTGGATGAGCGGGTCGCCGGTGACGTCGTCGCGACCGGCGACGCGCGGGGGATTGAACGTCACGTGATACGTGCGCCCGGAGGCTACGTGCACGCGACGCCCGCCCATGCGCTCGACGATCGTGCGGTCGGGGACGTCGATCTCGAGCACGTAATCGATACGCACCTGCGCGTCCTTCATCGCTTCCGCCTGTGGGATGGTCCGCGGAAACCCGTCGAAGAGGTACCCGCTGGCGCAATCGGGCGCGCGCAGGCGATCGGTGACGAGGCCGACGATGATCTCGTCGGAGACGAGCGCGCCACGGTCCATGATCGCCTTCGCAGCGATGCCGAGCGGCGTCCCCGCCTTCACCGCGGCGCGCAGCATGTCGCCGGTGGAGATCTGCGGAATGCCGAAGGCCTCGGTGATGAACGCGGCCTGGGTTCCCTTGCCGGCACCAGGGGGACCCAAGAGGATGAGGCGCATGACGGTGACCCTCGTGTGGTGGCGGCCTTCGGCACGGCGATGAGCGACCGCGCTGGCGACCGGGTGAGCGCCATTATGGCAAACCGCGAAAGACGGCCGGGTCAGTTGCCGCCGCTGGCGGCGAAGATCGCCTGCGCCCGCGCGAGATCCTCCGGAGTGTCGATGCCGGGGGCAGGCGTGCCGTGCGTGACCTCGACCGCGATCCGATAGCCGTGCCACAGCGCGCGCAGTTGCTCCAATGCCTCGAAGCCTTCGATCGGCGAAACCGCGAGCCCGGGATACGCGCGCAGGAAGCTCGCCCGATACGCGTACAGGCCGTAATGGCGAAACAGCGGCAGCCCGCGTGGCAGCTTCGTGCGCAGCGTGGCGAAGGCGTCGCGCGCCCAGGGAATCGTCGCGCGACTGAAGTACAGCGCGAAGCCCTGCGCATCGAGCACCACCTTGACGACGTTGTGGTTGAAGGCCTCGGCGATGTCGTGGATCGGATGGCACGCGGTGGCGATGGCGGCCGTGGGCTGCTCGACGAGAAGCGCAGCCATGCGGCGGATCAGCGCCGCATCGAGGAGCGGCTCGTCGCCTTGCACGTTGACCACGATCGCGTCGTCGGCGAGTCCCAATGCCGTCGCCGCCTCGGCCAGCCGATCGGTGCCGGTCGCATGGTCGGCGCGCGTCATGATGGCGTCGACGCCGTGCGCAGCCGCGGCGGCGCGCACGCGCTCGTCGTCGGTGGCAACGACCACGCGCTCGGCGCCACTCGCTCGCGCGCGCTCGGCGACGCGAACCACCATCGGCTTGCCGGCGATGTCGGCGAGCGGCTTGCCCGGCAGCCGGGTCGATCCGTAGCGCGCCGGCACGAGCACCGTGAACGCAGCGGTGCTGGCAGCGATCCTCGCCGGCAACATCGGCGACCTACCCGACCTGCTCGTCGGGCGCGAGGCGCCGCGCCTCCTCTTCGTGCATCACCGGTATCCCGTCACGAATGGGGTAGGCGAGGCGCGCCGCCTTCGATACGAGTTCCTGTCGCTCACGATCGTAGACGAGCGGACCCTTGGTGACCGGGCACACCAGCAATTCGAGCAGCTTAGGATCCACCGATCTTCTCCAGAACGAGGTCGACGAGCGCGGGATCGACGCTTGCGCGCACCGGCAGGAACCAGCAGCGCTCGTCGGCGAAGCGGGTGCATTTTACCGCGTCCTTCTGCGTCATCAGGATCGTCGTCGCTCCGGGCAGCGCGAGGTCGCGGGGGGTGAAGACGTGATGGTCGGCAAAGGCCTGCGCGCTCGCCACGATCCCCTGGGCGCGCACCGAAGCGAAGAAACGCTGCGGATGCGCAATGCCCGCGATCGCGTAGACGCCGGAGCCGGTCCACTGCGCCGGATCCGCGACTCGCGACGGATCGACGAGATTGCGCCACGGCTGCGGGGCGAGCGTCATGAAACTGCGCCGGCCATCGCCGTCGCGCGTGCGCGACACGTCGCCCGAGACGAGCCGCACCACGGCATCGACCGTATCGAGCCGTGCCGGCGGCTCGCGCAGCGGTCCCGCGGGCAGCAGGTGTCCGTTGCCGGTGCCACGCGCTTCGTCGACGACCGCGATCTCGACGTCGCGCGCGAGGCGATAGTGCTGCAGGCCGTCGTCGCAGACGAGCGTATCGCAGTCGGGATGCGCCGCGAGCAGGGCGCGCCCGGCCGCGGCACGGTGGCGGCCGACGAATACCGGCAGTCCGGTTGCGGCGAGGATCAGCGGTTCGTCGCCGACCTCGTCCGGGTCGCTGTCGACCCGGACCGCGCGAGGTCCGTGCGCGCGTCCCCCGTAGCCGCGGCTCACGAGCCCCACCCGGCGCCCCCGGTCGCGCAGCGCTTGCGCCAGCGCCGCGGCAAGCGGCGTCTTGCCCGAACCGCCGACGGTGATGTTGCCCACCACGATCACCGGTACCGGCAGTCGCTCGACCTGCCGCCAGCCGCGCCGGTACTGGGCGCGCCGCAGCGCGGCGAGCGCGCCGAAGGCCCACGACAGCGGAACGAGCGACGCCGTCACCGGAGTGAGCCGCGGCGCGTACCAATCGCGCACGAGGCGTTGCGCGAAGCCCGACGAAGGCGGCGACGTCATCGCCGGCACGCCGGCCGCGCGACCGCGGCAACTGGCGATGGAGCGCGCGTGGTCCGCGCCGCCGCCACGCTACTTCGCCGGCGACTGTGTCGCGAAGGTGATCGACACCAGCCCCGCCTGCCGCGCCGCCTCCATCACGTGGATCACCGATTGGTGCGTCGCGTTGGCATCGGCATTGATCACGATGACCGGCTCCTTCGCGTCGCCCGCGCTGCGCTTCAGCAGATCGGCGAGTGCGCTCACCGTGGTGAAGGTGAACACGTTGCGGTCGACGACGTAGCGGCCCTGCGCATCGATGCCGACGTTGATCTCCTTCGGCCGCTGCTTCGCCGCGTCGGCATCCGCTTCGGGCAGCGTGATCTGCAACTCGGCCACCCGCTGGTAGGTGGTGGTCACCATGAGGAAGATGAGGATGACGAGGAGAACGTCGATCAACGGCACGAAATTGATCTCCGGATCCTCGCGATTCCGCGAGCCGCGCAGGTTCATCGCGCCACCCCGCTCAAGAGCGCTCGCCGTGCGCGAGGTCGACGAGCTTGATCGCCTGCTGCTCCATCTCGACCACGAAGGCGTCGACCTTGGCGCGGAAGTGCCGGTAGAAGATGAGTGCGGGCACCGCCACGATGATGCCCATCGCGGTGTTGTACAGCGCGATCGAGATGCCGTGCGCGAGCTGGATGGGATTCGACCCCGCGGTCCCCTGCGAGCCGAAGATCTCGATCATGCCGATGACGGTGCCGAGGAGTCCGAGCAGCGGCGCCATCGCCGCGATGGTCCCGAGGGTGGTGAGGAAGCGGTCGAGATCGTGCGTCACCACGCGCCCCACCTCCTCGATCGCCTCCTTCATCACCGGGCGCGGCGCCTTCACGTTGGCGAGTCCGGCGGCCAGGATGCGGCCGAGCGGGCCCTGCGCCGCGGTCTTGGCGAGCAGCTCCGGCGTCGCGCCGCCGCTGCGGTATTCGACCAGCACGCGATCGACCATGCCGGGGGGGGCCACGACCGATGTGCGCAACGACCACAGGCGCTCGAAGATGAGCGCGAGTGCGATGATGGACGCCACGATGAGCGGCCAGATCGGCCAGCCTGCGGCCTGGATTAAGGACCACACGTTAGGAAACTCCCGAGTCGGAAACGGTTGGAATGTAGCTCGTAAGCGGCTGCCGTCGCAAGGAATGGCCGGTGCACGGGCAGCTACTCGGCGAGGGCCGCCGTCACTGCGGCGCCGGCCAGCACGATGAGCCAGAACACGTACACCCACAGCATGAAGATCGGTACGGCGGCGAGCGCACCGTACAGGATCTCGTAGCTCGGCGAGTGGGCGACGTAGTAGGCGAAGCCGACACGCGTGATCTCGAAGGCAATCGCGGCGACGAGACCGCCGATGAAACCGTGCAGCCAGCGCACCTTGCGCGCCGGCGCCATCACGTACAGCAGCGTGAAGCCGAGGACCGAGATGACATAGGTGGCGATCTGGATGATGGTGGAGGTGTCGGCACGCTCGATCGCGACCGCCGTGATCGAGGTGGTGATGATCCAGCGGATCAGCACGATACCGGCGCCGACCAGCACCGGCCCGGCGGTGATGCCGATCACGTACATGAGCGCCCGCCGCAGCAGCGGGCGCTTCTTCGAGATACGCCAGATCGCATTGATCTCGGCCTCGACGAGGTCGACGACGAGCACGGCGGTGATCATCACGAACACGATGCCGATGCCCTTCATGGTCCCGGCCTCGGCGGCCATGCCGACGATGTAGGTGCGCACCAGCGTCGATGCGGTCTCCGGGAGCATGTAACGCAGGAGGAAATTCTCGAGTGTGCGCAGGGCCTCCTGGAACACCGGGAACTGCGTGACGAAGGCGAACGCCACGGTGAGCATCGGCACCAGGCCGAGGAGCGAAGTGAAGGCGAGGCTGCCGGCGGCGCGCGTCCACCCGACGCCATCGAGACGACGGATCACCCGGGAGACGAGCGTGAAGGGACCGACGAAAGCCACGAGGCGCAGGAGGCTGGGGGGAGGCTCGGAAAGGCGCAGGAGTCGGTGCGTTGGATGCGCCACCGCGCGTCATTATCGCAGACCCACCCGCCCGCCAGCGTAAGCTTGCGGCTCGCACGCGGCGGCACCGTCGCCGACTGCACGCAGCCACCAGGAGCGCCGATGACGAGCCCCACCCCGATCCCTGCCACCGACACCGCGGTCCTGGGTGGCGGCTGTTTCTGGTGTCTCGATGCCGTGTACCGCCGCCTGCGCGGCGTGCTCGACGTCGAGGCCGGGTACGCCGGAGGGAGTACGCCGGATCCTACCTACGAGGCGGTGTGCAGCGGCCGCACCGGGCACGCCGAGGTCGTGCGCATCCGCTTCGATCCGCGCGAGATTTCGTTTCGCGACCTGCTGCACGTCTTCTTCACGATCCACGACCCCACCACGCGCGACCGGCAAGGCAACGACATCGGCCCGCAATACCGCTCGGTGATCTTCGCGCAGGGCGACGAGCAGCGCCGCATCGCCGCCGAGGTGATCGCCGACCTCGCACGCGAGGATGCCTTCGAGGGAAAGGAGATTGTCACCGAGCTAGGTCCGGCGGCGCCATTCCATCCCGCGGAGGGGCATCACCAGGATTACTTCACGCACAGCGGCGACCAGCCGTACTGCACGTTCGTGGTGGCGCCCAAGGTAGCCAAGTTCCGCCGGAAATTCGCCGATCGACTGAAGGCGTCGGCGTAGCGTCGCAACGCTCGCGCGTCAGTTGCGCGGCGCCTTCGAGAAGATCCCGCTGCCGGCGAGCAGGAGCCCCACCGACCAGAACACCGGCGTCAAACCGACGGTCGCGCCGAGGGTGCCGAAAGTGAGCGGCACGCCGACCGCCATCGCCTGCACGAGCGACATCCGCACGCCGGCTACCTCGCCCATCCGCCCGGCCGGCGCATGCGTGTGCAGCAGCGACATGACCATCGGCTGCGAGGTGCCAAGACCAAGTCCCAGGGCGAAGCACAACGCCATCAGCGTCGCTGTCGAGTGCGAGAACGGGAAGAGCAGGTACACGCTGCCGGACACGAGCAGCGCCAAGGTCAGCACCTGGTGCTCGCTCAGGTGACGCACGATCCACGGCATGCCCAGTCGCACGACGAAGGTGGCTGCCCCGAAGCAGGCGAGGACGATGCCGATCTCCGAGGCGCTGAGGCCGATGCTGTTGCCGTAGACCGGAACGACGATGGTGTTGAGATCCCACGCCATGGCGAGCAGCACATTGACGAGGAAGACGCGACGCAGCTTGCGATGCGTCAGGAGCTCGATGGCGCCACCCGAGCGCGCCTCGCGCGTCGGCGGATGCGGTTCAGGCAACGCGGGACGCCCGCGGGCGAGGATCGCGGCCGGCGCCAGCGGCAGCAAGGCGAAGAGCGCGAACGTGGCGACGAAGCCGACGTGATCGATCGCAAAGCCCGCGACCAGCGGGCCGACGAGGCCCGAGATGGCGTAACCGAGCGCGAGCGTGCTGAAGTTGTGGGCGCGCTCGGCCGGCGGGCCGAGTTCGCCGGTCACGTGCTGCGCCGGCACCTGGAAGAGCATGAAGCCCACGCCCATGATCGCGGCGCCGACGAAGAGCCCCGGCAAGCCGCGGAAGACGAGCGGTAGCAGCGCGCCGATCGCGAGCACGATCGACCCCACGATCATCGGCTGGCGCACGCCGATGCGATCCGACAGGCGTCCGGCCGCCACCGCGAAGAGCGCGGGCAACAGCGCGAAGAGCGCGAGCAACACGCCGACGAGCGCCGTCGAGGCGCCCTGCTGCAAGGCATCGAGCGTGACCGTCACCCGGCTCCCGGCGAGGACGATGTGGTTGACGATGCCGAGGAGGATGACCCCGGCCAGCACGCGGTTGCGCGCGAATGCCCGTCTCACGGAGCGAGCCTCGTGATCCGCCAGCCATCGCCTTCGCGCGTATAGACGATCCGGTCGTGCAGCCGCGATGCCCGTCCCTGCCAGAACTCGACCTCTGTGGGCACCACGCGATAGCCGCCCCAGTGCGGAGGCCGCGGAATCTCCTTCCTGGGATAGCGTCGCTCGACGTCGGCAAAGCGCGCCTCGAGCGCCGCCCGATCCGGCAGCGGCGCACTCTGGGGTGAGGCCCAGGCGCCGAGTTGCGACAGGCGCGGGCGCAGCGCCCAGTACGTATCGGCAGCGGCGGCGGGCAACGTCTCGACGACGCCTTCGATGCGCACCTGACGCTCGAGCTCGGCCCAGAAGAAGAGGAGCGCCGCCTGTGGATGCGCGGCGAGCGCACGGCCCTTGCGGCTATCGTGGTTGGTGTAGAAGACAAAGCCGCGCGGGTCGGCTTCCTTCAGCAGGACCATGCGCGCCGAGGGCCGGCCGTCGGCGTCGACGGTGGCGAGCGTCATGGCATTGGGCTCGGGAACCCTGGCGGCAGCAGCAGCCGCGAACCAGCGGGCGAACTGCTCGTGCGGGTCGCCCTCGACGTCGTGCTCGTCGAGGGTAGCGCGCCCGTAATCGACGCGGAGGGCAGAAAGCGAGGGTGGAGTGCTCATGCGGGCAACGCAGGCGATATTCTACGCGCTTCGCCGGGTCGCGCGTCGCGCGGTCGGTGCTCCCGGGCTCACGCCATCACCATGCACATCGACGGCCGCCACACGCTCATTCTCGCGATCCTCGTCCTCTTCCTCGGTCGGTATCTCACGCGCCGCTTCGCCCTCCTCACTCGCTACAGCATTCCCGAACCAGTCACCGGCGGGATCATCGCCTCGGTCGTTCTCTCCGCGACGATCGCCATCGGGGGCGTGCCGATCACCTTCGACCTCGGCAATCGCGACGTCCTGCTGGTCGCCTTCTTCACCACCATCGGGCTCTCTGCACGGGTGCCGCTGCTCGTCGCCGGCGGCATGCTGCTGCTCGTGCTGACGCTCATCGCAGGCGCCAACATCGTGCTGCAGAACGTCATCGGGGTGGGGCTCATGAGCGCTCTGGGCCAGCCGCCCGCCTATGGACTTCTCACCGGCTCGGCCGGGCTGCTGGGAGGGCACGGCACGGTGGCGGCGTGGGCGCCCGTGCTGACGCAGCGCTTCGGCGTCACCGGTGCCGCCGAACTCGGCGCCGCCACGGCGACGCTCGGCCTCATCGTCGGCGGCGTGCTCGGAGGCCCGCTCGGCGAGAGGCTCATCGAGCGCCACCAACTCTCCGGACAGGATGCGCAGACGCTCGCCGTCGGCCTGCCGCGCGAGCGGGAGGGCAGCGAGAAGCTCGATGCCAATGCGGTGCTCGCCTCGCTCCTCGTCATCGCCGTGGCGATGGCCATCGCCGATGTCCTCAACGATCTCCTGGCCCGCACCGGCGTGATCCTGCCCGATTTCGTGGCTTCGCTCGTCGTCGGCATCGTGCTATCGAACTCGATCCCGTACTTGTGGCCGCGGTTGCCGTGGCCGGCCGGGTCGGCGGCGATGGGCCTCATCGCCGAGGTCGCCCTGGGCCTGTTCCTTGCGATGTCGCTCATGACGATGAACCTCACCACGCTACGCAGCACCGCGCTGCCGCTCGTCGTGGTGCTCACGGTGCAGGTGATCGTGTCGTGGTTGCTCCTGTCGCACGTGGTCTTTCGCCTCCTCGGCGGCTCCTACGACGCCGCGGTCAGCACCGGCGGCTACTTCGGACTCACCATGGGTGCCACGCCAACCGCCATCGCCATCATGACGGCGATCGTCAAGACGCACGGGGCCTCGCCGCGCTCGTTTCTCGTGCTGCCGTTGGTCGGCGCGTTCTTCGTGGACATCATCAACGCGATCGTGCTGGGGGTGTTCGTCCAGTGGCTGGGAGCCTCCTGAGCTGGCGCCACCCCCGCGCGAACACGCGCGCAACACCCAGCGAAAATCGCGCGTTTCGCGAGCGCAAAACGCACTTGACCATAGGGAAAATGCGGTATAGTCGGCCGCGATGATGTGGTACCCATGACAGGAAGGGACCGCTTCAGGCCGACCGGCTCCAACATCCGCTCGCACCCACAGACAGGAAGGAGAACCATGGCTACTGCCAAGAAAGCTGCGAAGAAGACCGCTGCCAAGAAGCCCGCCGCCAAGAAGGCCCCTGCGAAGAAAACTGCCGCGAAGAAGCCCGCCGCCAAGAAGGCCGCCAAAGCGGTGAAGAAGCCAGCGGCGAAGAAGGCCGCGGCGAAGAAGCCCGCCGCCAAGCGCAAGCCCAATGCGGCGTTCATGAAGGCGATGACGCCGTCAGCGGTACTTGCCGCGGTCGTCGGCGCAGCGCCGATGCCGCGCACCGAAGTCACCAAGAAGATCTGGGACTACATCAAGAAGAACAAGCTGCAGGACGCGATCAACAAGCGCCTCATCAATGCCGATGAGAAGCTCAAGGCGGTCTTCGGCGGCAAGGGGAAGGTCTCGATGTTCGAGATGACGAAGCTCGTCTCGAACCACCTCAAGTAAGACGCCACCGCTCGGCGGAGCGAACGGCCGGTGCGCATGAGCGCCCGGCCGTTTTCTTTCCAGGCTGCTCGATATTCCGTCGCGCCAGACAGCCTCAGTTGCTGCGCTTGGGCCAGTCGTCCTCGTCTTCGAGGATGCGGATCACCCGCGTGCGCTTGCCGTCGCCGTACTTCTCCATCTGCACCAGCACCGGAAAACGGTCGGCAAGCGCCGCGCGGGCGGCAGCCTCGTCGGAGAACACCAGGAGCTGGCCATCGTCACCGAAGACGTCGTGCCAGAGTCCGCGGTCGTCCTCGTATTCGATCTTGAACATGGGCATCGCGCTACCCCGAAGGCGATCCGGCAACGGGCGTCCGCTCGGCGCCCTGCGCGACCACTGCGGCCAGCGGTCGCTGGCTCATCGCCCGCTGCGCTGGAGCGCGGCAATCCGGTCGGCGATCGGCGGATGCGTCGAGAAGAGCGCCATGATCCCGGCGCGATCGGCAATCCCGAATGCCTTCATCGCCTCCGGCAGCGGCCCGGGCTCCATACCGCCCAGACGGCGCAGCGCATTGACCATCGGCGTGGGCGATCCCAGGAACTGCGCCGACCCCGCGTCGGCGCGAAACTCGCGGCGGCGCGAGAACCAGGCGACGATGATCGAAGCCAGGAATCCCAGCACGATCTGCAGGACGATGACCGTCAGGAAATAGCCGGGCCCCGCCCCCCGCTCGTTGCGGAACACCGCGCGATCGACGATCGAGCCGATCACCCGCGACAGGAAGATGACGAAGGTATTCACGACCCCCTGGATCAAGGTGAGCGTCACCATGTCGCCATTGGCGACGTGCGCGACCTCGTGACCCAGCACCGCCTCGACCTCTTCCTTGTTCATCGATTGCAGGAGTCCGGTCGATACCGCGACCAGCGCCGAGTTCTTGAAGGCGCCAGTGGCGAAGGCATTCGGTTCGCCCTCGTAGATCGCCACCTCGGGCATGCCGATGCCGGCGCGCTGCGCGAGCCTTTGCACCGTCGCCACCAGCCATTGCTCGACCTCGTTCGTCGGTTGGGTGATGACCCGCGCGCCGGTCGACATCTTGGCCATCGACTTCGACATGAGGAGCGAGATGATCGAGCCGGTGAAGCCCACGACCGCGGAGAACGCGAGGAGCTCGCCGTAACCCGCGCCCGGTCCACCGGCGCGGTCGAGTCCGAGAATCCGCAGGACGACGGAAAGAACGGCGATCACCGCGACGTTGGTGAGAATGAAGAGGAAGATGCGTTTCATGACGTGACGGCCCTTGCGGGTAGAGGGTGGAGGTCGGCGGCGGTGACGGCGCGCATCTTAGCGCTTCCGGGTCGCGGGCACGATCGGCAACATGCGGACGACCGGGCGCCGTTGCAAGCGACGGCGGACGGGCGCTAGCCGCGACCCCACGAATCCTTGAGCGGCACCGTGCGGTTATAGACCGGCACGCCGGAGACGTGATCGCGCAGGTCGGCGACGAAGTAGCCGTGCCGCTCGAACTGGACCCGCTCTTCCGCCGGAGCGCTCGCCAGCGCCGGTTCGACGTAGCCGCGCAGCACCGTCTTCGAAGCAGGATTGAGATCGTCGAGATAGCTGCGGTCGGCACCGTCGGCTGGGGTGTCCACCTCGCCCGCGACCTGGGCTGGCGCTGCCGGTGGATTCGACTCGCCGTCGGCGCCCCGCGCCTCGCCTTGTGGTTGGCGCGCACCGGGGAACGGGACGCGGAACAGCCGATCGTACAGGCGCACCTCGGCGGGCACCGCGTGCGCCGCCGACAGCCAGTGGATGTTGCCTTTCACCTTGCGGGCGTCCGCACCCGGCGTGCCGCTCTTGGTCGTCGGATCGTACGTGCAGTGCACCTCGATCACCCGACCCTGCGCGTCCTTGACCGTCCCCGTGCAGCGCACGAGATACGCGTAGCGCAGGCGGACTTCGGCCCCCGGCGTCAGGCGGAAGTAGCCCTTGGGCGGATCCTCGCTGAAGTCGCCGCGCTCGATCCACAGTTCGCGCGACAGCGGCAGCGCGCGGCGACCGAGGTCGGCGTGCTGCGGATGGTTGGGCGCGAAGCAGTCCTCGCTCGCCCCTTCCGGGTAGTTGTCGATGACGAGTTTCACCGGATCGAGCACCGCGATGCGGCGCAGGGCGTGCGCATTGAGGTCGTCGCGCATGCACTCCTCGAGCACCGCGAGATCGATCCACGAGTCGGTCTTCGACACGCCGATGCGCTCGGCGAGCAGGCGGAATCCCGCCGGGGTGAAGCCGCGCCGCCGGGCGCCGACCAGCGTGGGCATGCGCGGGTCGTCCCAGCCGTCGACGTGCCCCTGCTCGACGAGTTCGATCAGGCGGCGCTTCGACAGCACCACGTACGTGAGGTTGAGCCGGGCGAATTCGTACTGCTGCGGCAACGGACGCTCGAGCATGCCGCCGTCGGCGAGCTTGCCGATCACCCAGTCGTACAGCGGCCGATGGTCCTGGAACTCCAGCGTGCAGATCGAGTGCGTGATGCGCTCGAGCGCGTCCGAGATGCAGTGCGTGTAGTCGTATAGCGGATAGATGCACCACCGATCGCCGGTACGGTGGTGCGCCGCGTGACGGATACGATAGATCGCCGGATCGCGCAGGTTGACGTTCGGACTCGCCATGTCGATCTTCAGCCGCAGGACGTGCGCGCCGTCGGCGAATGCGCCGGCCTTCATGCGGCGGAAAAGATCGAGGTTCTCGGCGACGCTGCGGTTGCGATACGGGCTGTCGATGCCGGGCTCGGTGAGCGTGCCACGGGTCGCGCGCACCTCCTCGGCCGACTGGCTGTCGACGTAGGCCAAGCCGCGCTCGATGAACCACTCGGCAAAGCGATACAGATCGTCGTAGTAGTCCGACGCGTGATAGCGGTGCGCACCCCAGTCGTAGCCCAGCCAGCGCACGGACTCGGCGATGGCCTCCTCGAACTCGACCTCCTCCTTCAACGGATTGGTGTCGTCGTAGCGCAGGTGGCAGGTGCCGCCGTTCTCGGCCGCGAGGCCGAAATTGAGGATGATCGACTTCGCGTGCCCATAGTGCAGGTAGCCATTGGGCTCGGGCGGGAAGCGGGTGACGACGCGACCACCGTACTTGCCGGTCCGTTGGTCGTCGGCAACGATGGCGCGCAGGAAGTTGGGGGCCGGCGCGGCGGTCGCGCCGGTCGCCGGCAAGGCAGCTTGCCGTCCCCGGCCGTGCGGCACCGCAGCATCCATTGTCGTATCGTTCATGAACAATTCGGGTGAACTTGTCATTCTAACCAAACCACCACGGCGTCGTCATGGCCTTGTCCATCGGCGAAACGGCGGATCCTCGTCATGCCGCGTCCGACAAGGCTTCGCGCGATAGTCACCGCGCGCGCGCCGACGCCTTGTCCACATTTCCTGTGGATAGCAGTGTGCATATCCTGTAAATTCGTTCGCTAAGTGACCGTGGGGTACCGAAAAAGGTTGCGATGGCCAATTTCTGGCCGCGAAATTCCCCTGTCATAACAGGCAGTTGCAAGGGCGTTCCCAGGCCGCCTCAGGCGCCTCCACGAGGCGCGACAACAGTCCCCGCCATCCTGCCCCGAGCCACCTTCGTCCCGTTATTGTCCAGGACATTGCCGATGCTGCACCTGCGTTTGTCCAACCCCGTCGCGCGTTAGCCCACGATGGTCGACGACCTCTTCGCGCCACGTCCGGCGCCACCGCCGGCCGCGCGCACCGCCGCTGCGCCGACCCGCGATCCCGTGCTCTCCGTTTCGGTGCTCGTCGCGCAGGCGCGGCTCGCCGTCGAGCGCGCGCTGGGACTCGCCTGGGTGAGCGGCGAGATCAGCGGTTTCACGCGCGCGGCGTCGGGCCATTGCTACTTCAATCTCAAGGATGCGCAGGCGCAGGTGCGCTGCGTGCTGTATCGAGCGCGTGCCCAACAGGTCGACTTCACGCTGCGCGACGGCCTGCACGTCGAGGTTCGTGCCACCCCCACGATCTACGAGGTTCGCGGCGAATTCCAGTTGAGCGTCGATGTCGTGCGCCTCGCGGGCATCGGCGCGCTCTACGAGCGCTTCGCGCAGCAGAAGGCGCGCCTCGAGGCGGCGGGCTGGTTCGCCGCCGAGCGCAAGCGGCCGTTGCCGGCGTATCCGCGCGCGGTGGGGATCGTCACCTCGCCGCGGGCCGCGGCGCTGCGCGACATCGTGGCCACGCTCGCGCGACGCTGGCCGGCGCTGCGCATCGTGCTCTACCCGGCCTCGGTGCAGGGCGCGGCAGCCGCGGCCGAGATCGCCGGCGCGATCGCGGTGGCCAACGAGCGTGCCGAGGTCGACGTCCTCATCGTCACTCGTGGCGGCGGCTCGATCGAGGACCTGTGGGCGTTCAACGAGGAACCGGTGGCGCGCGCGGTCTACACCTCGCGCCTGCCGATCGTCTCCGGCGTCGGCCACGAGACCGACTTCACGATCTGCGATTTCATCGCCGACGTGCGCGCGCCGACGCCGACGGGTGCAGCGATGCTGGTCGTGCCGGATCGCGCTGCACTTGGGCAACGCGTGGCGAGCGTGGTCCGGGCGCTCGGCAGCGCTGCCCGCCGCCGGCTCGAGAGCAGCGAGCAGCGGCTCGACCGCGCGCTGCGCGGCCTCGTGCATCCCGCCGCCCGCGTCGCCGCGCAGGAGGCACGCGTGACCGATCTCGCCCGCCGCCTTGCGCGCGCCCTGCGGACGGGGCAGGCGCCGCGCGCAAGTCGCGTCGATACGGCCCGCCTTCGCCTCGGCCGCGAATTGCGCGCGCCGCTGCCGGGTGCGGTCGCCTTCGAGCGCGTCGCGCTGGCGTTCGAACGGCACGGCCGCGAGCGGATGGTGCTCGCCGCGCGCCAGCTCGCGACGCTCGCGCAGAATCTCGCCCACCTCGATCCCGAGGCGGTGCTCACCCGCGGCTACGCGTACGTCACGACGGCCGCCGGGGCGATCGTCAGCGACGCCCGGCAAGTGACGCCGGGCGAGCGCGTCGCGTTGACCTTCGCCCGCGGGGGCGCGAGTGCGCGCGTGGAAGCAATCGACGACGGCAGGAAACCCGACGACGGCGCGTGATCCGTGCCAGTCCCTCGGGATCGGCGTCTACGCCTCGTCGGGATCGGGATCGTCGACCGCCGCCTTGCGCGCGGCGTGCGCCGCCACCACCGCGACAGGCGCCGCTGCGGCGAGTCGCGGTGTCGCCACCACCACGTCGGCGTTCTGCGCGCGGTGGCGCAGCGCGTGATCCATCAGGACCACCGCCAGCATGGCTTCGGCAATCGGCGTCGCGCGGATGCCCACGCACGGATCGTGACGGCCGTGCGTATTGACGATCGTCGGCTGGCCCGCCTTGTCGATCGATCGGCGATCGAGGCGGATCGACGAGGTGGGCTTGATCGCGAGCGCGACCCGCACGTCCTGCCCGGTGGAGATGCCGCCGAGGATGCCGCCCGCATGATTGGAGAGGAATCCTTCGGGCGTCATCTCGTCGGAGTGCTCGGTGCCGCGCTGCGCCACCGCCGCGAAGCCGGCGCCGATCTCGACGCCCTTCACCGCATTGATGCTCATCATGGCCGCCGCGAGATCGGCGTCGAGCTTGCCGTAGATGGGCTCGCCCCACCCCACCGGCACGCCGCTCGCCACGACCTCGATGCGCGCGCCGACCGAATCGCCCGCCTTGCGCAGCGCATCCATGAACGCCTCGAGCTCGGCGACGATCGACGCATTGGCGACGAAGAACGGATTGGCGTCGACGTGCGCGAACGACTCGAACGGAACCACGACCGGGCCGAGTTGCGTCAGGTGGCCGCGGATCGCGACCCCGTAGCGCTCGCGCAGCCACTTCTTCGCGATCGCGCCGGCGGCGACGCGCACCGCGGTCTCGCGCGCCGACGCCCGGCCGCCCCCGCGATAGTCGCGGATGCCGAACTTCTGCCAGTACGTGTAGTCGGCGTGCCCGGGACGAAACGTCTGCGCGATGTTCGCGTAGTCCCGGCTGCGCTGGTCCTGGTTGCGGATGAGGAGCGCGATCGGCGTGCCGGTGGTGTGCCCTTCGAACACGCCGGAGAGGATCTCGACGGTGTCGGGTTCGTGGCGCTGCGTGACGTGCCGCGACGTCCCCGGGCGGCGGCGGTCGAGTTCGTGCTGGATGTCGGCTTCGGCGAGTGCCAGGCCCGGCGGACAGCCGTCGACGACGCAGCCGATCGCCGGGCCGTGCGATTCACCGAACGAGGTGAAGGCGAAGAGGGTACCGAAAGTGTTGGCCGTCATATGGTGGGCATCATGCCACAGGCTCCGCAGTCACCGCGGCGGCCGCCGCGCCGCTCGCGGTCGTGCGGAGCGCAGCAGCGCATCGCGCGCCGCGATCTCGCCGCTCAAGTGACGGCCGACCTGCGCACACACGAGGTCGCACAGATCGAACACGCGCGGATCGACGATGTGGTAATAGGCGCTCGTCCCGTGCGCACGCTTCTCGATCACGCCGAGTCGGGCGAGGAGCGCGAGGTGCTTCGAGATGTTGGCCTGGCTCGTGCCGAGCGCCTGCGCGAGGTCGCCGACGTTGTGCTCGCCTCGCCGCAGCGTGTTGAGGATGCGCAGGCGCGTCGGCACCGCGAAGGCAGAGAAGAAGGCGGCGACCTGATCGAGGGCGCGCCCGTCGAGTTCATCCATCAGGCGACACGGCTGCGAGGTGGTGGAGGGCACAGTCTACTATTTCCCTGCTGCTTGCTTATATCGCTATATGGCTATATAGTATCAGGAAACGCCGACCTGACAAGCCCCCGATCCACACCGCCGACCCGCCACCGATGCGAGAGCCACGATGAAGCACCCATTCGCCGCCGTCGCGGCCCTCCTCGCCTGCGCGGCACTCCTGCCCGCCCACGCGGCATCGCTCGCGACCGTCACCGCGACGGCGAGCGACGTCGCTCCCGAGTACGTCGCCGAGGGCGTGGTCGAAGCCGTGCGCCAGAGCGCCATCGCCGCGCAGGTGCCGTCGCGCATCGTCGAGATGCGGGTGCGCGCCGGCGATACCGTGAAGGCGGGGCAGGTCATGGTGCGCCTCGATGCGCGCACCGCGGTCGACCAGCTCGCGACGAGCCGCGCGCAGGTCGCCGCGGCGCAGGCGCAGCTCGATGCGGCGCGCCGCGAGTACGAACGCAACCAGCGCCTCTTCGAGCAGCGCTACATCTCGCAGGCGGCGATGGATCTCGCGCAGACCAAGTACAAGGCCGCGCAGGCCGACGCCCAGGCGTCGCTCGCCCAGGCGGGGGTCGCCGCGACGCAGTCGACGTTCACCACGCTGACGGCGCCGTATAACGGCATCGTCGCCAGCGTGAGTGCCGAGGTGGGCGACCTCGCCTCGCCGGGGGTACCGCTCGTCGTGGTGTACGACCCCGCCGAGTTGCGCGTGGTCGCCGCACTCCCCGAGAGTCACCTCGCCCGCCTTGTCGCCGGCACCCCGGTACGCGTGACAATCCCCGGCGCCGCCGGCGGCGCGCGCACCATCGAAGCGACGAGCGTGCAGCCGCTCCCCATTGCCAATGCGACGACGCACACGCGCGACGTGCGACTCGGCCTGCCAGCCGGCACCCGCGGCGTCGCGCCGGGCATGTTCGCGCGCGCCGCATTCCCGCTCGCCGCCACCGGCACCGCTGCCATCACCCTGCCGCTCACCGCGGTGGTGCGTCGCCCCGAGTACGCCGCGGTCTACGTGGTCGACGCCAAGGGACAGCCGCAACTGCGCCAGGTGCGGCTCGGACGCACCGTCGGCGAGCGCGTCGAGATTGCCGCCGGCGTCGCCGCCGGTGAAGTGATCGCGGTCGACGCCCTCGCGGCCGCCCGGCAATGAACCCGTCGCCGTCGACGCTGGGCGCGTCGGGACGCATCGCGCGCTACTTCCAGGCGGCGCAGATCACGCCACTGCTCGCGCTCGTGCTGCTCCTCGCCGGGCTCTTCGCGGTGCTGGTGACGCCGCGCGAGGAGGAGCCGCAGATCAACGTGACGATGGCCAACGTGCTCATCCCCTTCCCGGGGGCGTCGGCCGCCAACGTCGAGGAGATGGTCGCCTCCCCCGCCGAGCAGGTGATCGCCCGGATTCCGAAGGTCGAGCACGTCATGTCGATCTCGCAGCCGGGACTCGCGATCGTGACCGTGCAGTTCGAGGTCGGCGTGCCACGCATCACCGCGCTGGTGAGCCTCTACGACACGATCATGTCGAATCAGGACTGGCTGCCGCGCAACCTGGGCACGCTGCCGCCGATCGTGAAGCCGAAGGGCATCGACGACGTGCCGATCGTGACGCTCGCGCTGCGCGCCAAGGATGCCCGCACCGGCGCCGCCGACCTGGAGCGCGTCGCCCGCGCCATCGAGATCGACCTGAAGCGCGTGCCGGGCACGCGCGAGATCGAGACCATCGGCGGCCCCCGGCGCGCGATCAACGTCCGCCTCGATCCGGCGCGCATGAATGCCGCCGGCGTGACCGTCTCCGAGATCCGCAACGCGCTCGTCTCGGCCAACAACGGCGCGTCGATCGGCGAGCTCGTCACCGACAACCGCGCGGTGCTGGTCGACGCCGGCCCGTTCTTCCGCGACGCCCGTGACGTGGCGAGCCTCATCGTCGCCACTCGCAATGGCGCACCGGTGTTCCTCGACCAGGTCGCCACCGTCGACGACGGACCGCCGCTCCCGCAGCACTACGTGTGGTACGGCACGACAGGCGCCGACGCCCACGAGGTGCCGGCGGTGGTGATGAGCATCACCAAGAAGCCCGGGCAAAACGCGGTCGCCGTCGCCGACGCCGTCATCGCCCGCGTCGATCACCTGCGTAACGTGGTGATCCCGGCCGACGTCGAGGTCTCGGTCACGCGCAACTACGGCGCGACCGCCAACGAGAAGGCGCTGAAACTCATCGAGAAGCTCGTCTTCGCCACCGCGAGCGTGGTGGCGCTGGTGCTCTTCGCGCTCGGCTGGCGCGAAGCGGTGATCGTCGGTGCCGCCGTCGTGCTGACGCTCGCCGCCACGCTCTTCGCCTCGTGGGCGTGGGGCTTCACGCTGAATCGCGTGTCGCTCTTCGCACTCATCTTCTCGATCGGGATCCTGGTCGACGACGCGATCGTCGTCGTCGAGAACATCCACCGGCACCGGCAGCTCGACCCAGGCCGGCCGCTTCTCGACATCATTCCCGAAGCGGTCGACGAGGTCGGCGGCCCGACGATCCTCGCCACCTTCACGGTGATCGCGGCGCTCCTGCCGATGGCCTTCGTGAGCGGCCTCATGGGTCCCTACATGAGCCCGATCCCGATCAACGCGAGCATGGGCATGCTGATCTCGCTGGGGGTCGCCTTCACGGTCACGCCGTGGCTCGCGACGCACCTCGCGAGCAAGACGCCGCCCAAGGCGCACGGCGGCATCGCCGATCGCCTCGCGCCGATCTTCGGGCGGCTCTTCGCGCCGTTCATCGGCGCGCCGCGCGCGGGCCGCAACCGCGGCTGGCTGTGGCTCGGCGTGGCGGGATTGATCGGTGTGTCGCTCGCGCTGCCGGTGACCGGCCTCGTCGTGCTGAAGATGCTGCCGTTCGACAACAAGTCGGAATTCGAGGTCGTGGTCGACATGCCGGCCGGGACGCCCCTGGAAAAAACCGCCGCCGTGCTGCGCGAGATGGGGCGCCACCTCGCCACCGTGCCCGAGGTCGCCGATTACCAGGCCTTCGTGGGCACTGCGGCGCCGATCAATTTCAACGGCCTCGTGCGCCAGTACTACCTGCGCAGCGGCGGCGACGTCGGCGAACTGCAGGTCAACCTCGTCGACAAGGCGCACCGGCACGAGCAGAGTCACGCGATCGCCACCCGGCTGCGTCCGGCGCTCGCCGCGATCGGCAAGGCGCACGGCGCCCGAGTCAAGGTGGTCGAGGTGCCGCCCGGCCCGCCGGTCCTCTCGCCCATCGTCGCCGAGATCTACGGACCCACCGATGCCGGTCGCATCGAGGTCGCGCGCGCAGTCGAGGGAATCTTCGATCGCACGCCGGGACTGGTCGACGTCGATACCACCGTCGAGGCGACCGCGCCGCGCACGACGATCGCGATCGATCGGGCCAAGGCGGCGCTCGCCGGTGTGCGCCAGGACGACGTGGTGGCGACGCTCAACGCCGGCCTCGCCGGCGAAGACGTGACCTACCTGCGCGACGCGTCGAAATTCCCGGCGCCGGTGCGCCTGCAACTGCCCGCCGAGGCGCAGGGCGACCTCTCCGCGCTCTTGCAACTGACGGTGAAGAGCGCGTCGGGAAAGGCGGTGCCACTGCGCGAGATCGTGACCGTCGACCGCGACGGGACGCGCGACCAGCCGCGCTACCACAAGGACCTGCTGCCGGTGTCGTACGTGCTCGCCGACACCGCGGGCGGCGCCGACAGCCCGCTGTACGGAATGTTCGCTGTCCGCCACGCGGTCATGTCGCTGCCGATGCCCGGCGGCGGCACGCTCGGCGAGTACTTCGTGCAGCAGCCGGGCGACCCCTATCGCGGCTTCAGCCTCAAGTGGGATGGCGAGTGGCAGGTGACCTACGAGACGTTCCGCGACATGGGACTTGCCTACGCGGTGGGGCTGGTGCTCATCTACCTCCTCGTCGTCGCGCACTTCGGGTCCTACCTCACCCCGCTCATCATCATGGCGCCGATTCCGCTGACGATCATCGGCGTGATGCCGGGCCACGCGCTCCTCGGCGCGCAGTTCACGGCGACGTCGATGATCGGCATGATCGCGCTCGCCGGGATCATCGTCCGCAACTCGATCCTGCTCGTCGACTTCATCAAGCTGCAGGTCGCCGAGGGCGTGCCCTTCGACGACGCGGTCGTGCACTCCGCGGTGATCCGCGCCCAGCCGATCGCGCTCACCGCGCTCGCGGCGATGCTGGGTGCCTTCTTCATCCTCGACGATCCGATCTTCAACGGGCTCGCCGTGTCGCTCATCTTCGGCATCCTGGTCTCGACGGTGCTGACGCTCGTCGTGATTCCCCTGCTGTACTACGTCGCCAATCGCCGCCGGTACGCGGCCCCCGTCAAGGAGCAACCAGCATGAAATCGTGGCAACTCGTTCGCGTCATTGCCGGCATCTTCATCCTCGTCTCGCTCGCGCTCGGCGTTCCAGGCAGCCCGCTATTCGTGAGTTCGTGGTGGCTCGCGTTCACCGCCTTCGTCGGCGCGAACCTGCTGCAGAGCGGATTCACCCGCTGGTGCCTCCTGGAAACGATCCTGCGCAAGTTGGGGGTCAGCGCCGGCGCCTGAGCGTGTGCGAGGCCGGCCGTCCTCGCCCGGCCGCCCTTCGCGGCCCGAGGCCGGTGGCAGCGGTGCGAGATAGCCCGTGAGCAGCAGGAGCACGCCGACGCCGATGAAGGCGACGATCCGCGGCAGCCCCGAAAGCGAGGCAAGATCCAGCACGAAGAGCTTGACGACGACGATCGCGAGGAGCGCCGCGCCGGCCATCCACAGCGGTCGCAGAGCACGCCGGTTCGCCACCACCATGAGCGGCAAGGCGGTCACCGTCCAGGTCAGCGTGAGTGCGGCCTGCAGCGGCTTCGAGCCGACGAGCGCGGCGAGCCGCCACGGCACGGCCAGCCACTGGTGCACCGCTCGGAAGACGATCGCATTGACGAGCAGGAAGAGGGCGAACCCCAGCCACGTGTAGCGAGTGCGCGCGGTACCCACGCCCACTCGCGTCGCCCAGGCGACCAGCACCAGCGCTACGGCGATGAGCGTGAGGTCGAGCGGATTGGCGAGCGGCAGGTAGGGCAGCGGTGGAGCGCCGCCCGGCGAGAGCAGGTTGACGAGCCCGAACCACACGCCGGCGAGCGTCGCAACGACGGTCGCGGCGTGGCGCCCGTACGCCTCGCGGAACGTGCCGAACGGCCAGCGTGCCGCGACGGATCGGCGCGCCATCGCCGCCAGGTAGAGCACCGCAGGCCATACCGTCGCGCACGCCATCCACACGCTGCCCGGCGCCGCGCTGCGACCGACCCACTCGCTCGCCTCCCAGGCGAGCCACGCGACGAGGGCGACCGCCGATGCCGCGTGCAGACGAGCAAGCCACGATCGCGACGCGGCCGCAGCCGACTCCTCTTGCGCATACCACGAGCGCTCCAGCACCCACAGCGCCGCCCACTGCACGACCCACGCCAGCGGCCACAGCCACAGGCCGTGCTGCGCGAGCGTGGTGTGCGCGCGCTGCCACTCGGCAACCGCGACGCCGACGAGCACAGGCAGCAATATCGTCCCTGTCCACGCGAGCCGCGCCCAGCGCAGCGGCCGCACCAGCGCGAGCGCCACGACGATGCTCGCGATCGCGTAGGCGAGCATCGCCTGCGGTTCGCTGCGCACGGGTAACGCGCGCTCGATCTCGAGCGCCCCGGTCGTGAGCCAGCCTCCGGCGCCCCACGCCAGCACGAAGGGGGCGAGCGTGCGCTCGATCGTGCTCACGGTGTCGCGATGGCGATCGATGAGCCGCGCCGTCCCCAGCGCCGCCAGTGCGAGGACGATCCCGCCCAGGAACTCGGCGTTGGCGAAGATCGTGCCGCTGCCGGTGGGGCCGGCGATGGCGAAGGCGAACGCCGCAGCCACCTGCAGGAGCAGCGCGAAGCCGCGCACGACCGGTTGTCGCTGCACGCAGCCGATCCAGTAGACGGCGACGGCTTCGAGCGCCCACCACGCGGGCGTCCACTGCGGATCGGCAGCGAAGGGAATCGCGAGGGTGAAAAAGACCACGGCGAGCGCCGCGAAGGCGCGCCACAACAGCGCGAATCCCGGCGCCTCGCGCCGGCGCAGGATCCACGCGAGGGACGCGTAGAACGCCGCAAGAGCAAAGGCGCTCGCCGCGACTCCGTAGCGCGTATCGCGCACCAGCGCGGCTTGCAGCGCGAAGGCGACGAGCGGCACGCCGAAGACGAGAAGGCCGTCGACTGGTTGTTTCGCCGCGAGCGGCGCACGTCGCGCGTGGAGGATCGCGACGGCGACGTAGAGCAGGAACAGCGCGACGAGATAGGGCTCCACGGTGGCGAAATGCGCCGGCTGGTAGGACCGATAGCCCCACGCGCCACCGAGCACGAAGGTGAACACGAAGCCGACCGCATTGAGCGCGCGCCACGACTTGCGCAGCGCGAGCACGAGGATCGCCACGTTCAGCACGAGGAAGTAGCCCAGGAGCATCGCCGGTGATTCGCTGGCGGTCGCGACGAGGAACGGCGCGAGGAAGCCGCCCGCCACGGCGAGCCCCGCCAGCGGTTGCGAATCGGCGCGCATCGCGAGCGCGACGGTGAATCCCGAGATCGCGAGGAGGAGTGCGAAGGCGGGACCCGATTCGAGCACCCCGTACAGGCGCAGCGCCGCATAGGTCGTGAGGTAGAGCACTCCTACCCCCGCCCCTTCGAGCGACACGCCGTAACCCGGACGCGTGCGGGTGAGGCGAATGCCCAGCACGACGAGGATCACGCCCGCGGCCGCCACTCCGACCAGACGGACGCCGATCGGCACCGTGACGTAGTCGGCGAGGTATTTCAGAAGGAAGCCGACACCGAGGAAGAGCGCGATGACGCCGATGCGCGTCAAGGCGTTGCCGCCGGTGAACCACGCCCACAACGGATTGGGGCGCCGTGCCGGTACCCCGGGTGCCGGAAGCGGACCGCGGTCCGCGCGCGCGGCTCCCCGCCCGTCGCCCGTCGCCAGCGTGAGCGTGCCGTCATCCGAACGCACGAATCCCGCAACCTCCGATTCGATGGCGGTCGCCGTTGCGGCCGCCGCCGACGCTCGCGCGCCGGTGCCGGAGGTCGCGGGCGGCGCGGATGCTCCGGTGCCCGCGGCCAGTCGCGCCTCGAGGGCGTCGAGGCGTGCCTCGATGACGGCAAGGCGGGCATCGAGCGAGAGCGAGGAAGGTGCTGGCGCACCCGCGGCGATCGGTGGCCCCGCTCGCGCCGCTTGCCGTGCCGCCTGCCGCGCCGCGGCCTGCGTGCGCGAGCGCCACACCATCATGACGATGAAGCCGACGAACGCCCCCGCGAAGGCACCCGACCAATCGAGCACGATGGCCCCAAGGATGAAGCCGACCACGATACCGAGCACGACGATCATGGCGAAATCCTCATGTCCGGCGACCAACCGCTAGCGTCGATCGCCGCGCAAGGCGAGCACCCTTGCGTACAGCGCGTCGGGAGTTGCCTCGGCGGCGGGAAGCGGTGCCGCGGCGACGATGCCGATGCGGGTGAAGATCCCACGAAACCGCCGCATCGCGCGCCCGTCGGCGGCGCGGCTGAAAAAGCTTCCCCACAGTCCGCGCAGCGCCATCGGCACCACGGGCACCGGAGTCTCCTGCACCATCCGCTCGACCCCCGCGCGAAACGGCGCCATCTCGCCGTCGCGCGTGAGCGACCCCTCGGGAAAGATGCCGACGATCTCGCCCGCGCGCAGCGCCGCGGCGGTTTCGACGAATGCCGCCTCCTTCAACGCGGGATCGACGCGCCCCGACGCCACGGGAATGGCGCGCATCCCGCGAAAGATCGCGCTCAGCACCGGGATCCGGAAGATCGCGTGGTCCATGACGAAGCGGATCGGCCGCGGCACGCAGGCGCTGATGACGATGGCGTCGACGTAGCTCACGTGATTGCAGACGATGATGCACGGCCCGTCCGCCGGCACGTTGTCGAGCCCGCGCTCGTCGACCCGGTACATCGTGTGGATGAGGAGCCACGCGAGAAAGCGCAGCAGGAACTCCGGCACCAGTTTGTAGATGAAGAGCGCCACCACGGCATTGAGGATGCCGGTGACGAGGAAGAGGTAGGGGATCGACAGTCCCTCGCTCAGGAGCACGATGGCAAGCCCCGCGGAGGCCACCATGAAGACCGCGTTGAGGATGTTGTTGGCGGCGATGATCCGCGAGCGGTGCGCTGGTGCCGACCGCTCCTGGACGAGCGCGTAGAGCGGGACGATGAAGAAGCCACCGAAGAGCCCGATCAGCACGAGATCGATCACCACCCGAAGGTGGCCGGCGCCGGCCAGGAAGCCGGCGATGCCGACGAGTGAGGTCGCGTGCAGGTCGGCGCTCGCCCACCACAGGTCGAGCGCGAAGGCGGTGAGACCGATCGATCCGAACGGCACGAGGCCTATCTCGACCTTGCGCCCGGCCAGGCGCTCGCACAGCAGCGACCCGATGCCGATGCCGACCGAGAAGAGCGCGAGCAGGAAGGTCACCACGTGCTCGTCGCCGCCGAGGACGTTCTTCGCAAAGTTCGGAAACTGGGTGAGGAACGTCGCGCCGTAGAACCAGAACCAGGAAACGCCGAGCATCGACAGCCACACGATGCGGTTGCCGTAGGCGAAGCGAAGGCTCCGCCACGTCTCGGTGAACGGATTCCAGTTGACCGCGAGATCGGGCGCGACGGCGGGCGTAACCGGAATGCCCCGGCTCGCGAGCCAGCCGGCGACGGCGACCGCGATGGCGGCACCGCCGGCGAGGAGCGGTCCCACTCCGGGTACGGCCACCAGGACGCCGCCGACGATGGTGCCGAGAAGGATCGCGACGAAGGTCCCCATTTCGACGACCCCGTTGCCGCCCAGCAGCTCGTCGCTGCGCAGGTGCTGCGGCAGGATCGCGTACTTCACGGGGCCGAAGAGCGTCGAGTGCACGCCCATGAGGAAGAGCGCCGCGAAGAGCGTGACGAGGTCGCCGCGATAGAAGCCCACCGCCCCCACCGCCATGATCGCGATCTCGAAGAGCTTGACGAAGCGGATGAAGCGCGACTTCTCGTACTTGTCGGCGAGCTGGCCCGCGGTCGCCGAAAGGAGCACGAACGGCAGGATGAAGATGCCGGCGGCGAGGTTGACGAGCGTGTTCGCGTCGAGCGTTGCGTGCGTCGCGGCGCGATAGGCGACGAAGATGACGAGCGCGTTCTTGAAGATGTTGTCGTTGGCGGCACCCGCGAACTGGGTCCAGAAGAACGGCGCGAAGCGCCGCTGCCGCAGGAGCGCGTACTGGCTGGCGTGCGCCATGGCGATCAGGCCTCCCGCGAGCGAGGTGCCGACCGTACGCCGCCGCGTGCCGCAGCCCGCCGCGCTGGCGGGGCCGCCTCCTGCAGGTGCGCCGCGAGGTAGTCGAGCACCGCGACGAGGCCGTCGTGCACCGCCGCGACGTCGGCGGTGTAGCGCACCTCGCGACCCACTTTGCGGGCGCGCAGCACGCCGGCGTCGCGCAACACGCGCAGGTGATGCGCGATCGCCGTGCGTGACAGTGGTGCGGCATCGACGATCTGCGTGGGGGTGAGCGCTTCACCCGGCTCGAACATGAGCAGGATGCGCTGCCGGTGTGGGTCGCCCAGCGCGGTGAAGATCGCCGCGGTGCGCTGCCACGCGCGGGGAATGGCTCGGTCGTAACTCGCTCGCATCGGGCACCTCGGAATCGGTGATCGGCATGCACCCTGCGGATGACGCCGACGGCGGGCCGATATCGGCCGCGTCGCGCGCGCCGCAGCGGCGCCTCCACATACGACTACATGACTAGACGGGTAGCGATGCTCGGCGCTTTGCGCCCGCCTGTCAAGCCACCCCGACGCGTTGCCGACGGGCGGCAGGCGGGTGCAGGTCTGCGGTCGGCGCGCCGCGCGTGTCGATGACCGTCGAGCCCATCGCGGCGGGCGCGCTACAATCGGCGCATGCGCCAGTATCTCGATTTCATGCAGCACGTGCGCGACCACGGTGTTCGCAAGGAGGACCGCACGGGGACCGGCACGCTGTCGGTATTCGGCCATCAGCTGCGCTTCGACCTGCGCGACGGCTTTCCGCTGGTCACCACCAAGAAGCTGCACACGAAATCCATCGTGCACGAACTGCTGTGGTTCCTGCGCGGCGATACCAACATCGCCTACCTCAAGGCCAACGGGGTGACGATCTGGGACGAATGGGCGGATCCCGCCGGCGAGCTCGGTCCCATCTACGGTTACCAGTGGCGCTCGTGGCCGACGCCCGGCGGCGGCCACGTCGACCAGCTCGCGCAACTCGTTGCCGAGATCCGTCGCAATCCGGATTCACGCCGCCTGATCGTTTCGGCGTGGAACGTGGCCGACATTCCGCGCATGAAGCTGCCGCCGTGCCACGCCTTCTTCCAGTTCTACGTCGCGCAGGGGCGCCTGTCCTGCCAGCTCTACCAGCGCAGCGCCGACATCTTCCTGGGCGTCCCGTTCAACATCGCGTCGTACGCATTGCTGACCCACATGGTCGCGCAGCAGACCGATCTCGAGGTCGGTGACTTCGTGTGGACGGGCGGTGACTGCCACCTGTACGTCAATCACCTGGAGCAGGTGACAACACAACTCTCCCGCACGCCGCTCGCCTTGCCGCGGCTCGTCCTCAAGCGCCGGCCGCCCACGCTCTTCGACTACGTCTACGACGACATCGAGATCGTGGGCTACCAGAGCCACCCCGCACTCAAGGCGCCGGTCGCGGTGTAGCGCGCGGTTGCACGGCGACGGCGGAGGCGCGTCACCGTCGCGCGACGACGCGGCGCCCCGCTCAACCCACGTGCTGGCGAAGGAACGCGAGCGTGCGCTCGCGGGCGAGTGCTGCCGACGGCGCGTGGAACGATGCCCGCTGGT
>JBDHRR010000021.1:0-35666 GCA_039807685.1 Burkholderiales bacterium | reverse complement strand
CTACGAACCAGGGGGTCGTGGGTTCGAATCCTGCCGGGCGCGCCAAATAATCAAAGGGTTAGATCAAGCGATCTAGCCCTTTTTTCTTGTGCGCCCGGCACGGGCGCACTCCTGCGGGTGCAAGTCCCGCCGTAAGTTGATCACAGCGAGCGAAGTGAAGCGCAACTGCACGAGGGTGACCGAGTGTGTGGAGGAAGCGTGGAGCATAAGCTGCGAGCCGATCGACAAGGACCGGATAGAAGGCGCTGCCGAGCAGGGCGAGCGGGCCCAAAACCGCGAAGCTCTCGTGATCAAGGCGAGGCCGCGTGAATCCGGCGGTTGGGCAGCGAAGATTGAACGTGCGAGGACCCGATCAACTGGGTGCTTGCGATTGATGCGCGTCGCCCGAAAGCGCGATCGAGGTCGACAGGAAGGCCGGTCAGCTCCCCAAGGACTGGGAGAAGTTCGATAACGAGCTTCTCGACCGCATGATGCGCACCTTCGGCACGGACCCATCCGCCGCGACGGATAGCCCTAACGTCCTATAGCGCGGCGCAGCCCGGCAACGCACACTCGTCGGCCGAACGCTCGAACGCGTGCCGGTCGGCCGAACCGTTCGCAAGCAAGACAGGGGCGGCGGTGGTTGGCGCCGGCGGGCGTCGCCCGGACGCGGCGTCACGGCGCGCAGCAACGCGTACTGACCTCAAGGAGAGCAGCATGAAAGCGTATGCACTGCGCATGCTTCTGGCGGTGTTGCTGGTGCCCTGCGGGTGGCAATCCGCGATCGCAAAGGAGTGCGCGGGCGTTGGATTCCCCGACCAGGTTCAGGCGGACGGGGCGTCGCTCACGCTGAATGGGCTCGGCTTGCGGCTCGCCACCTTGCTCAAGGTGAAGGTGTACGTCGGCGCGCTCTACGTTGCCAAGCCGGCCACGGACGCCGCCGCCATCCTCGGCTCGAATGGGCCGTACGAGCTCGTGCTGCACTTCGTGCGCAACGTCGGTGCCGACGATCTGCGCAAGGGATGGGACGAGGGCTTCGAGAAGAACGCCGGGGCGCAGTTACCGGCGCTGAAGGATCGCATTGCGACACTGAATGGCTGGATGGCGGACGTCAAGTCGGGCCAGAAGCTCACGTTCACCCAGAAGCCGGGGCGCGGAGTCCAGGTCAACGTGGCCGGCAACGTCAAGGGAACGATCAGCGGTGATGATTTTGCCAAGGTATTCCTGTCCATCTGGCTCGGCAACCCACCCAACGACGAGATCAAGGTCGGACTGCTCGGCGGCGCGTGCGGATAGGGGGGGCGGACTGGCATTGACGGGGTCAGCGCCCGCGTATGGATGCGGGGCGCGATGAATGGGCGTGGCGTGGCGCGCGCTCGCTTTGCTAATCTGGGGTCGTCGCGAGCGGACGATCGTCGAGGGGATACCACCATGCCACGCAAGTTCCGGCCGATGCTGGCCCTCGCCGCGGCGCTTGCCGCGATCGCCGGCTGCACGACGCCGCCGACCCCCGGCACCGACCCGCTCGCGCGTGTCGATACCATCGTCGTCATCTTTGCCGAGAACCGCAGCTTCGACCATCTGTACGGACTGTTCCCCGGAGCGGACGGGATCGCCAACGCGACCGCCGCGCAGAAGACTCAGCTCGATTTCGACGGCAAGCCAC
Organism: Burkholderiales bacterium; assembly: GCA_039807685.1. GTDB lineage: Bacteria > Pseudomonadota > Gammaproteobacteria > Burkholderiales > Casimicrobiaceae > VBCG01. Next base: position 34,021 of record JBDHRR010000021.1, on the reverse strand, counting down.
TACCCTCGCTGCCGCCGACGTGGACGAGCGAGGGCAAGCCGGATGCGCATTTCCCGACCAACACGCTTCCCAACGGACCGTTCCGGATCGATGCGCCGCCCATCAACGGGACCTTCGACAAGGTGCTGCCGAGTCCGATCCACGCCTTTTGGCAGAACCAGGCGCAGATCGCGGGTGGCGCCAACAACCGGTTTGCGGCGGAAGGCAATCGCGGCGGTTGGGTGATGGGATACTGGGACGGCTCGAAGATGGAGATGTGGAAGTGGGCGCAGGAGTACACGCTCGCCGATCACTTCTTCATGGCGGCATTCGGTGGCTCGTTCCTGAATCACTTCTGGCTCGTCTGCGCGTGCACGCCCACGTTTCCCGATGCGCCGGCATCGATCCGCGCGCAGGTCGCGCCCAACGGCACGTTGAAGCCCAGGCCGAACATGCCGAAGTCCGCGATGGACGGCCCGGTGCGGGTGTTCGACGGGCAGGTCACGCCCGACGGCTACGCGGTCAATACCTCGCAGCCCGCGTATCAGCCGAGCGGCGTGCCGCCGGCACCGGGTGGTGACCTCAAGCTCGCGGATCCCAAGGAGAATCCGGTACCGCCGCAGACGCAGAAGACGGTCGGCGACACGCTTTCGGCAAAGGGCGTGACCTGGGCGTGGTATTCGGGCGGCTGGAACGCGGCCAATGCCGACGGACGGCAGGATCCGAAGGTGAAGCGCGCGCTCATTTACAACCGCGAGCCGTCGAGCGGCAATTTCCAGCCGCACCACCAGCCGTTCAATTATTTCGCCCGCTTCGCACCGGGCAGCGCGGACCGCGAGCGCCATCTCAAGGATTACGACGATCTCGTGCGCGACGCCGACGCTGGCACGCTGCCGCAAGTGGCGTTCTACAAGCCGATCGGACGCAACACGCAGCACCCGAGCTACGCCGACATCGCGACCGGAGACAGGCACATTGCCGGACTGCTCGAGCGCCTGCGCAGGAGTCCGCAGTGGAACCACATGATGATCGTCGTCACCTACGACGAGAACGGCGGCTACTGGGATCACGTGCCGCCGCCGTCGGGGCCGGGCTGGGGCGATCGTTGGGGTCCGGGCACGCGCATTCCGGCCATCGTCGTCTCGCCGCATGCAAGGAAGGGCTTCGTCGACAAGACGCCGTATGACACGACGTCGGTGATCAAGCTCATCACGCGCAAGTTCGGGCTCGAACCGCTGCCGGGCGTGCGCGCCAATGCCGGCGATCTGACGGCGACGCTGCAGTAGCGGTCGTTGCGGCGGCGGCGCGGGCGACCCCAAGATCAGTGTCGCGCCGTCGCGGCCAGCCTCAGGTCTTCGTCACCACCGGCGGCATCGCTGCCTCGTTGACGTTCAACTGGAAGACGTCGGGCCGCGAGTAGTGGCCCGCCACGTCGAAGTCGAATTTTCCGCGCCCGATCTCGTCGAGGTCGAGATCGGCGGTGAGGATCGCCTCTCCCTCGAAATCGGGACCCGCCAGCACCTTGCCCAAGGGATTGATGATGACGCTGCCGCCGCGCATCAGGACCGCCTGCGGGTCGTCGCCGAGCGCAACGCGAACGGTGGGCGGGAACTCGCTCTTGCGAATGAACTGGCACGCGGAGAGAACGAAGCAGCGGCCTTCGAGCGCCACGTGCTGCATCGAAGACAGCCACGTATCGCGATCGTCGGCGGTGGGAGCGCAGTACAGCGCCACGCCTTTGGCGTACATCGCCATCCGCAGCATCGGCATGTAATTCTCCCAGCAGATCACCGAGCCGATCTTGCCGAAGGGGCTGTCGACGACGGTCAGCGTCGAGCCGTCGCCAAAGCCCCAGATCATGCGTTCGAGCGCGGTGGGCATGAGCTTCCGGTGTTTCCCGAGCAACGTGCCGTCGGGGCCGAAGAAGAGGACGGTGCAGTAGCAGGTCGCGCCTTCCCGCTCGATGGCTCCCATCACGACGTACGCACGGTGCGCCGCCGCCGCTTCCGCCAATCGCTGCGTGTGCCGCCCCGGCACCTCGATCGCGGCGTCGAGGTAGAGCCGGAACTCCTCGCGACCGGCCGGATCGCGCGCACCGACGACGAGGCCGTAGTTGAGCCCCTTCGGATAGCCGCCGATGAAGGCCTCCGGAAAGACGATGACCTGCGCGCCGCGCGCGGCGGCGTCACCGATCAGCCGGATGGCCTTGTCGACGCACGCGTCGCTGTCGAATGGCACGGCCGACGCCTGCACGACGGCCACCCGAACGTTCCGCGCCTTCTCCTCCATCGTTGCACTCCCTCCGTTGTCTGCTGCCATGCTACCCCGAACGCCACGCTCGTATCGCTATCGCGTGCCGCATCAACGAGCGCCGACGCGATGTGTGCGAGGAGAAGGGCGGTGATACCGAGGAAACCGAAGCGGACGAAGGCGTTCCAGACCGGGATTGCGGGATGCGAGTAGTGGCTTCCGGCCGCTCGGTCGACCACGTACCAGATGGCACACGCGATGACGGCCACCACGATGGCGGTCCGACGCTGCGCATACCAGGCTGCCACGGCGACGGGGCCGAGGTAGAAAATGGACAGCGATATCTCGTAGCCCGTGAGGTAGTCGATCATTGACCGGCGCCTCGACCGTGCGATTGGATCAGCTGACGAGCCTGAGCGAGTAGAAGAGGGTACCTGGAAGGTGCGTGCTGTTGTACGCCGGGATTGCCGTGAAGCCAAGTCGTCGATACAGCGCTTGAGCAGATACCATACCAGCCAGCGTGTCCAGGCGAAGCTCGCCGTAACCGGCACGCCGCGCCGCTTCAATCACGGCGACGACGAGACTCCTGCCAAGCCCCATGCCCCGGTAAGCGGGGCGCACGTACAGGCGCTTCATCTCGCCGGCGTGACTGTCGATGGGACGCAGCGCGATGCAACCGGCGACATCCGTGCCGGCAGCCGCGAGCAGCAGGGCGCCGCGCGGCGGCAGGTACGGATCGGGCAATGTGGCGAGTTCTGCGGCAAAGCCCTGGTATTCGAGATCGATGCCGATGGCGGCCTGGTACTCGCGAAAGAGTTCCCGAGCTACCGCGACCCGCTCCTGGCTGTCGACCTGGGTGAATGCAAAGCCGGAGGTTGTCATGGGAATCGCTGGCGCCGCCCAACCAACCGGTCGCGGGAGCTGGCGCATTCGTCCACGGGTTCCGTGGGCGTCACCGACATGAACTCGCCATGCATCGGCAGCGCACGATCACGGATGGCGGTGATCAGCTCGCATGCGCTTGGGCGTGGGCGACCCGCAAACGGCGCACCGGTCCGGACATCGGCCCGATGCGGCGCCGAGCGGCCTTCAGGCTCGGCGCTCGAAGGCGAGCCGCGCACCGAGGCCGATGAGAACTGCGCCGCTCGTCCGGTACAGCCAGGCCAAAGCGCCGGGACGTGAGCGCAACCACCCCGAGATCGCGCCGGCGCCGAACCCGACCGGCCCCTTGACCAGGAACGTCAGCACGGCGAATGCGACACCCAGAGCGAAGATCGACACCGTCGGGTGGGCGGCCTGCGGTTCGACGAATTGCGGCAGGAATGCAAAGTAGAACACCGCGATCTTCGGGTTGGAGACATTGGACAGCGCACCGTCGAAGAACAGCCGCCATGCCGACTTCGGTGAGCCGCCGGAGATGGCGAGTTCGTGTTTCGTGGTGCGGACCAGCTGAACGCCGAGGTACACGAGGTAGGCCGCACCGGCCAGCTTGAGCGCCAGAAACAGCCATTCGGATGTGCGCAGCAGTGCGCCGAGTCCCAGCGTCGCCAGCACCGTATGGCCGAGCAGGCCGACGCTGACACCGGCAGCGGTCGCGACGCCAGCCCTCGAGCCCTGCGCGATGGAGCGAGACATCACGAGGATCATGTCCTGCCCAGGGGTCACGATGAGAACGAGGGAGGCGACGATGAAGAGCAACCAGGAGGCTTCGACCATCGAATGGTTCCTTGCAAGGCGGCCAGCGACCACGACAAACGATACGTGGGCGCTGGCCTGCCGCGATGTGGGAGGTCGGTGGGTGACGGCAGGAAGTCCGATCCGAATGCTACTACCGCACGCGGCAGGAACGCCACCGCGATCGCTGTCGATCGCATCCCGAGCATGCTCCCGCTCGTCGCTGCCCGTGGGTTTCCCGCCTCCCTCACGTTCACGACGGTCGATGGCGACCTCCCGAACGCCGGGACCGCGTCATCAAGCCGCCCCGATCGCCCTCACCGGCACTGCGCTACGCTACGCGGTGGAGGTATCCGATGTCACGTAGCGTGCTCGACGAATCACAGATCCACCCCGCCATCCGCGAGCGCGTCGCCGGCCATCACGCGTCGATCGTGCGTGAAGTGCAGGCCGCGCTTCGTGAACATCCCGTGGTGGTGGTAGGCATGGCGCAGAATCCGTTTCCACGCAAGGCGCGCCGCAGCCTTGCCACCGCCGGCGTGCCTTTCCACTATCTGTCGTACGGCGGCTATTTCTCCAACTGGCGACGGCGCAACGCCCTCAAGATGTGGACGGGCTGGCCGACCTTCCCGATGGTGTTCGTCAAGGGGACGCTGATCGGCGGCGCCGACGACCTCGATCGCCTCATCGCCAGCGGCGAACTGAAGCGGCTGTTGAGCGCGTGATGCGGCGATCGGACGACGGCCTCTCGCATCGGGTCCCCGCCATCGCAGCACGCCGCGGTCTTTGACTCCAGTCAAACTGCGCGCGGTCATCCGCGGGATACTCGAACCTTGCCGGTGAGTCCCTGGAAGGTGCAGGCACGACAACCATTCGGATGATCATCGACCCCGTGGACCGATCATGGAAACTCTGACCAAAGAGGAACGCAAGAACCTTACCCGGCTGTTGAATCAGCGCAAGGGGCGCATGCGCGAGGAAATCCATGCGGGCCTCGCGCGCCTGCGCGTCGAAGGGCGCGAAGCGCATCTGTCGGGCACCACGGATGCGGGGGACGAGGCCTTGGCTGCGTTGATGCTCGACGTGGCGAATGCGGAGGTCGCGCGCGACGCGGGCGAGTTGCAGGACATCCTCGCTGCCGAAGCGCGTCTCGCGGCCGGCTCTTACGGCGTTTGCATCGACTGCGACGCGCCGATCCCGTATGCCCGCCTGGCGGCGTATCCCACCGCCAAGCGCTGCCTGCACTGCCAGCAGATCCGCGAGGCCACGCGCGCGACACCTCGGCGGCGGTGATCCGCGCGCGAGCAGGCGTGGCTCGCGGCGCCAATGGGCGCCAAACCCACGCGGCGCTTCGCAGATGCGAAGCGGCCGCGGTAATGAGGCCGCCGACCTCTCGATCCTGCACGAACCGGGGCCGTCCGCCCCGTTCGAGCGGCTCAATCGTGCGTCAGCGGCTTGTCGGTGAAGAGGAAGTCGCGCATCTCCTTCTCGAAGATGCCGTCGTGGCGCCGGATCCACTCCATCAGCATCGCGGCGTGCTCCTTCTCCTCGTCACGGTTGTGCTCGAGGATCGAGCGCAGCACCGGATCCTTGCACGCATCGACGCGCTGGTTGTACCAGTCCACCGCTTCGAGTTCCTCCATCAGCGAAGCGATCGCGCGGTGCATGTCGCGGGTGGCGTCCTTCAGTTCGTTGATCGGTTCGTGATAGCTCTCGTTGGCCATGCGGCTCTCCTGGGTTGGGGGACGTGGTGCGCGGTGGCGGTAGCTGAAAGTCTATACGGTGCCTGTCCGGCGAAACGTGGGACGCTTCGCGATTGCTCGTATCAGCGCATCCGGCGGAACCGCGGAACGCGTCAGGCGACACGGCCGGTGCCACAGCAGCCTGGCGTCGCGGCGAGCGGTGCGGATCGGCATGAGGCGGGCGTCGGGTTCTACGCTTTGCGCAGGTAGATCATCCAGTAGACGAGCGCCACCAGCACGCTGCCCCCGACGAGATTGCCGGCGATCACCGGCCCGAGGTTGTTGGCCATGGCCAGCCAGTGGACGGTGGCAGCACCCGGCAGCGCTTGCAGCGTCGGATCGGCGGCGAGAAGGAAGATCGCCAGCGGGAAGAAGAACATGTTGGCGATCGAGTGCTCGAAACCCAGCGCGACGAATGCCGCGATGGGCGGAATGATCGCGACCGATTTGTCGACGACGCTGCGGCCGGCGGCTGCCATCCAGACCGCGAGGCAGACGAGGACATTGCACAACGCGCCGCGGGCGAAGGCCACGTCCCACGGCAGCGCCGCCTTCGCGGCCGCGATCTCCACCGCGGCCCTTGCGACCCGTCCACCGTTGAACGAGCCGGTGCCCGCTACGAGCACGAGCACCGCGAGGCCGATGGCTCCCAGGAGATTGCCGAAGGCGACGATCAACCAGTTGCGCAGCACCTCGTGCGTGCGGAGCTTGCCTTCCGCCCAGGCCATCGCGAGGAGATTGTTGCCGGTGAACAACTCCGCTCCGGCGACGACGACCATGATGAGACCGGTCGAGAACACCACGCCGCCCAGTACACGGGATGTCGCGAAGGACAGCGACGGATCGCTCGCCACCAGGAGATAGGCGAGCGAGCCGATGCCGACGAAGGCGCCCGCGAGGAGCGCGAGCATCGACATCGAGTGCAATGGCAGCCGCGCCTTGGCGACACCGACGCTCTCGATGCGTCGCGCGACCTGGTCGGGAGAAAAGGCGTCGGAGCCGTAGATCTCGCTGGTCATCAGCGCTGCTCCTGTCGAGCGGGTGGGGAGGCACGTGGGGGTGATCGGGGGCGCATGCGAGAAGCTTACGCGATCCGCGGCCCGGTCGAATGTGCACCGTCGACATCACGCCAATGGGTGCAAGACGCGCAACGATCGGGCGAACGGTACCATCGGGATCGGACGGTCAGCCACGGCGTGGAGCGCCCCGCCGTGCTCCAGTTCGCGACATCATGGACCATGAGATGACAGCCGACGCGACGTCTGCGGGCCTGACCAGCGCGCAGGCGCTGGCCGCGTTGCGCGAGGCCGGTCCGAACGAAATTCCGGATGTTCGCGAGAGTCTCGTGCGCCAGCTCGCCGACAAGCTGTGGGCGCCGGTGCCGTGGATGCTCGAGGCGGCGGTGGTGTTGGAGCTATGGCAGGGGAAGTGGCTGGAAGCGGGCGTCATCGCGGCGCTGATCGTCTTCAATGCCGTCGTGGCGCTGCTTCAGGAAGGGCGCGCGCGGTCGGCGCTGGCGGCGCTGAAGACGCGCCTTGCCCTCAACGCACACGTGCGCCGGGATGGCGCCTGGCAGACGATCGCGGCGCGCGACGTCGCTCCCGGCGACGTCGTGAAGCTCTCGCTGGGCGCCGTGGTCCCGGCCGACGCGCGCATCGTCGCCGGTGACGTCCTCGTCGACCAGTCGATGCTGACCGGAGAATCGGTGGCGGTCGAGGCCGGTGAGGGGAGCGTCGCGTTCTCCGGTGCGATGGTGCGCCGTGGCGAGGCGACCGCGGTGGTCACGGCGACCGGAACGCGCACCAAGTTCGGCCGCACCGCGGAACTCGTCACCACGGCGCACGTCGTCGGCACCCAGCAGAAGTCGGTGCTGCGCGTGGTGCGCAACCTCGCCGTCTTCAACGGGCTCGTCGTCCTCGGCTTTGTCGCGTACGCGTGGGGGCGGGGCGTCGCGTGGACCACGATCGAGCCGATCGTGCTGGTCTGCGTGCTGGCGTCGATTCCCGTCTCGCTGCCGGCGACCTTCACGCTTGCGGCAGCGCTCGCCGCGCATGCGCTGGCGGCGCGTGGCGTACTGCCGACGCGCCTTTCCGCCTTGGACGAGGCCGGCACGATGGACGTCCTGTGCTCGGACAAGACCGGCACGCTCACCCGCAACGAACTGCGTATCGCGCTGACGCGTCCGGCGCCGGGCTACGACGAGGCGCGACTCCTGGCGCTGGCGGCGCTCGCGAGTTCGGACGGCGGTGCCGATCCGGTCGATGCCGCGATTCGCGCCGCCGCGCGTCCGGTGGACGGCTTGCCGGCGCTCGTCGCATTCGTGCCTTTCGATCCCGCGACGAAGCGCGCCGAGGCGCGCGTGCGCGACGGCGACGGCCGCGAAACGCGCATCGTCAAGGGTGCCTTTGCCGCCGTTGCCGACGGTGCTGGTGTCGATGCCAGCCTGCGCAGCGAGGCCGGGCGGCTCGAAGCGGAAGGCTACCGCGTGCTCGCGGTGGCAGTCGATGCCGCCGGCGCCACGACGATCGCCGGCCTCATCGGGCTCAGCGATCCGCCGCGCGACGATGCGCCTTCGCTCGTCGCGCGACTGCACGAGCACGCGGTGCGCGTCGTGATGGTCACCGGCGATGCACCGGCGACGGCGCAGACGGTGGCGCGCGAGATCGGGCTCACCGGACCGATCTGCGCCGCCGGCGCCGCGGCGCCGCGACCGGCGGACTGCGCGGTCTTTGCCGGCGTGGTACCCGAGGACAAGTTCGGCCTCGTGCGGTCGCTGCAGGCCGAAGGCCACGTCGTCGGCATGTGCGGCGACGGCGTCAACGACGCACCGGCGTTGCGCCAGGCGCACATGGGCATCGCGGTATCGCAGGCGACCGATGTCGCCAAGGCCGCCGCCGGGCTCGTACTGACCGAACCCGGGTTGGGTGGCGTTCTGGCGGCGATCGAAGAGGGGCGCCGGGCGTTCCGCCGCGTGCATACCTACGCGCTCAATTCCATCGTGAAGAAGATCGTCACCGTTCTCTTCGTCACCGCCGGCTTCGTGATGACGGGGCAGCCGATTCTCACCCCGCTGCTGATGATCGTGCTGCTCGTGGTCGGCGACTTCCTGTCGATGTCGATCGCCACCGATCGCGTGCGGCCATCGCGTGCGCCGAACGTCTGGCGCGTCGACGCGCTGACGCTCACCGGCGTCGTGCTGGGACTCGCGCAACTCGTCTTTGCGATCGGCGTGCTGGCGATCGGGGCGTTCGCCTTGCGTCTGGAACCCGCCGCCCTGGTGACGCTCGCCTTCCTCACGCTGGTGTTCGGCGGACAGGCGACGATCTACGCCGTGCGCACCCATGGTGCGCTGTGGGAGTCGGCGCCGAGTCGCTGGCTCGTCGTCGCTTCCGTTGCGGACATCGCGGTCGGGGTCGTCGTTGCCACGACCGGATATCTCGCCGCGCCGCTGTCGCCGCTCGCGATCGGCGCGCTGCTGGTCGCGTCGGTGGGGCTCGCCTACGTGCTCAACCGGCTGAGCCGCGTTGCGGCCGCGGCTCAATGAGGCATGCGCAGGCGTCCCTTGCGGGACGACGACCGACGCACCGACAAGCTGGCCTCTTCGGGATTTGCGTTCCCGCAAGAGCGCACCACTGGGCCGCCGTGGGCGGGCTGACCCCGCTCAAGGCAGGCGCTTGGCTGGACCTGCGCAACGGCTGCGTCGAAACTCCCTGGGGCCGATCCCGAAGGCCTTTCGAAATGCGCGTGCGAAATGGCCCGGTGCCGAGTAGCCCAACGTGGCCGATATCCGGGTGACCGACGCCTCGGTCTCGCTCAGCAACTCCACTGCGCGCTTGCCGCGCAAGGCGTTGACCATCGTACGGAAATCAGCACCCTCCCGGCCCAGTTCCCGCTGCAGCGTCCGCACGCTCGTGTCCAGCGATCGCGCCGTGCTTTCGATCGAAACGCTTCCGGTGAGGATTTGGGCCCAGACCTGGTGCTCGACCACGCCTTTGAGGCCGCGCGTGCCATGCAGCGCGCTCCGGGCGCGTGCCAGTCGGCCGTCAACGGTGCAGTGTTTCTGTTGTTGGGCTTGCAACTGCCGTCGATCGTCGGCGGCACGTTGCACGCAGCCGGCGCGCATTGGTGGCTGCCCGCCGGTCTGGCGGTGGCAATCAGCGTCGGCCTCCCGGGACTACGTTGGATCTGGTTCTCGCTCGTCGTGCGCGGCAGCCTGCAGCGTGCGCATCAGCGCGGCCGCATGCCCGGGCAGCCATCGCCGGCCCTGACGCTGGTAGCCGCGCATCACGGTGCCGACGCACCGCGCGGCGGCTGTGCGAGAAGGGCGATGACCTCCTCGTCGTTCACCTGCGGAAACGCGCGGTAGAACTGCCCGACGGCGTAGAACTCGGGCGGTGCGGCGAGGCAGACGACTTCATCGCAATGCGGTCGCACGAGGGCGAGGCTCTCCGGCGCGGCGACGGGAACGGCACACACGAGGCGCGAGGGACCTCGTGCGCGCGTGGCGTTGAGCGCGGCGAGCATGGTGGCGCCGGTGGCGAGGCCGTCGTCGACGACGATGACCAGCCGCCCCTGCACGTCGATGGGCGCGCGGTTCGAGGTGTATCGCGCCCGGCGCTGGCGCAGCGTGCCGAGCTGCTCCTCCTTCTCCCGCTGGAGATAGGCATCGTCGACTTCGAAATAGCGCGCGAGATGGACGTGTCCCGTCTCGTCGATGGCGCCGATTGCCAGCTCGGGGTTGTACGGCGAGCGCAGCTTGCGCACCAGCACCACGTCGAACTGTCCGTCGAGCGCGTCGGCGACGATGCGGCCCATCGCCACCGCACCGCGCGGGATCGCCAGCACGAGCGGATGCTTGCCGCGATACTGGGCGAGCGCGGTGGCGAGCCGCTGCGCGGCGTCGATGCGCGATGCGAACATGGCGCTCACCGAGGGATCACCGCTTCGCACCCGCGAACTGCTCGCGCGCCTTGCCGAAGAAACGGAAGTAGAGGTAGATGTTCGCCAGCATGATCGCCGCGTAGAGGAAGAAGGGGATCTTGAAGTCCTGCAGCGAGAAGAGAAAACCTGTGAAGAGTACCGCCACCGACGAGGCGGCAAGGCGCAGCATCTGGTTGACGCCCAGTGCGCGCCCGGTTTCGTCGGACTCGACCATGTCGGTCAGCGCGCGTTGTTGCGCGGGCAGCGCCGCGACGCGCAGAGCCGGAATGAGGAGGTAGATGGCGAGCGCCACGTTGAGCGCATGGAAGAGCGGCAGCGCGGCGACCAGCAGCGCGCCGAGGCCGCGGGTGAGCGCGATCGCGCGTACGAAGCCCAGCTGACGGTCGAGCAGAGGGGCGCCCAGGAGCAGCACCGACGCCACCGCGCCGGCCCAGAAGCCGTAGCTGCCCATCGCTTCCTTCGGGACGCCGTACACGAGCATGAAGAACGGAATGAGGAACGGCGTCACGAGGCCCTGGCTGAAGCCGTTGAGCATGCCGGTGAACGAGAACTGGCCGATGACCTTGATGCTCGACAGGCGCTTCATCTCCCCCTTCACTTCGGGCACCGACAGCGGCAGCACGAGCAGGACGCTCGCGCCGGAGAGGAGGGTGGCGGCGAGGAAGGTGTCACGAGTCGAGACGTCCCCCGCGAGCAGGGCGCCGAGTGCTGCGAACATGCCGGCGCTGAAGGTGAAGAGCGAGAAGTAGAAGGTGCGCCGTTCCGAGCCCAGGAGGCTCGCCACGATCGCGGTCTGGATGGGCTGCGCCGCACCGCCCACGCCGCCACCCATGAGCGATCCGGTGGCGGAGTATCCCCCGAGCGTTGCTGCCACCACGATCCACGCGAGGCCCTGGTCGAGGTACACGATGAGCGAACTCGCGGGCAGGACTGCGGCCACCAGCAGCAGCGTGCGCCGGCGTCCCCAGACGTCGGCCAGCACGCCGGTCGTGAAGCCGAAGAGCGCGGTGCCGAGCGCCGCGCTCGTGTAGATGGCGCCCAGCGTGAGCGGACTCAACGCGAGGTCGCGCAGCACGAGGTAGGGGAAGGCGATGGTGATCATCCCGGCGGCCACGCTGCGCAGGATGCGAAAGGCGAACAGCAGCGTGAGCTGCAGGGCGAGTCGAGGTGCGGCGGGCACGCTGGTCATGATGGCGTCCGCTTTCGAAGCGCTGCCTGCACGGGAGCGCGTCGCGGCGGCACTGGCTCGGGTCTCCCCCTCGCTCGCGAACCCTCTAGAATCGGGGACGCCCGACGGGATGAGCCAAGCCTGCGGGTGTCCTACGATACCGCGATTGCGGCAACCCGCGGGGTAAGAACACCCGTCCGGCCGCGAGAGCCTTTGCCGGAGCGGCCCTCTGCCCCGGTCGAACGGATGAAACAGCATGCGCATTTCCAGCGTCGCCGACGACTCCGATGATTCCGAGGACCCCGCACACGTCCGTGCGGAGCGGGCCGCCGCCGCATCGCGCAGCACGTGGGTCAGCGTCGTCGTCAATCTGGTCCTGACCTCCATCCAGATCGTCGTCGGCGTGCTGGCGAAATCGCAGGGGCTCGTTGCCGACGGCATCCATTCCCTGTCCGATCTCGTCGCCGACTTCGTCGTGCTGTTCGCGAACCACCACAGCCGCAAGGAAGCCGACGCCGGCCACCCCTACGGCCATCATCGCTTCGAGACGGCAGCGTCCTTCGTGCTCGGCATTCTCCTGCTGGGGGTAGGACTGGGGATGCTGTGGTCGGCGTTTCTCAAGCTGGAGCAACCCGCTGCGGTACCGGTGGTTCACATCGCGGCGCTGTGGGTCGCCGCCGGCGCGCTGGTCGCCAAGGAGCTCCTCTTCCGGTACATGCTGGCCGTCGCCAAGCGCGTGAAGTCGAGCATGCTGGTCGCCAATGCGTGGCACGCGCGCTCGGACGCGGCGTCGTCGCTCGTCGTCGGCGTCGGCATTGCCGGCAATCTCGCGGGCTATCCCATATTCGATCCCATCGCCGCGGCGATCGTCGGCTTCATGGTCGCCCGGATGGGCTGGGGGTTCGGCTGGGACGCCTTGCACGACCTCATGGACCGCGCCATCGACGACGAGGAGGCCGCGGCCATCCGGCGGACGCTCGAAGGAACCCCCGGCGTGCGCGGCGTCCACGACATCCGGACGCGCAAGATGGGCGACATGGTCGTCGTCGATGCGCACCTCGAGGTCGACGCGACGCTCAGCGTCGAGGCGGGACACGACATCGCCGTCGAGGCGCGCGCCCGGGTCATGCACCATCATCGCGTGCTCAACGTCATGACGCACGTGGATCCGTGGCGCCGGCCCGATCGCGATCACGACGGGTCGCCGGCGCGGCGGATGGCCTGAGCGCAGCTGTGACCAGCCGGTGGCTAATAGACGACGACGCGGTCGCCCACCTTCACCTGCTCGTAGAGCCACTTCGCCACCTGGTAGTCGCGTAGCTGGCTGCAACCGTGCGAGCCGCTGTCGTAGCCCTTGTCGGCAAAGTCCTGCGAGAAGTGGATGGCGACGTTGCCCTCGTAGAAGATCGCATACGGCATCGGCGTCCTCTCGCCGAAGATCTTCGAGACCGTGTCGCTGTTCATGTGCCAGATGCGAAACTCCCCCTCGGGGCTGTCCCAGCCGGGCATGGCAAAACGCGCCTCGCGCGTGAAGCGCACCTTGCCGTCGACGACGTACGACATCTTTCGCTGCTGCTTCGAAATGCACACGACCTTGCCGGTCGCGCAGCGGGCGTCGAGTTCCTGCGCGAGGGTGCTCGCGGGCGGCGCGCTGAAGAGCTCGGCGTAGCGCGGATTGCGTGTGCGGCGGATGAGCTGCGCCCAAGTGCGCTCGTCCATGACCTCGCTCACCGGTAGTCCAAGCCGGGAGCGCCAGGCGCCGACCGCCTGCCGGGTGGCGGCATCGAACGTGCCGTCGACCGGACCCGCGTACACGCCCACCTGCTTCAGGCGGTGCTGCATCTCCATCACGTAACCGGGCTGCGTCGGCGCGGTGAACCACGGGCCGATGTCGGTGTTGTCGAGTTCGGCGGCGGTCGGCTGCCGCGAGCGCGTGAGGAGGACGTCCCACGTGCGCTGGTCGACGATGCCGGTGGCCTTGAGGCCCGCATCGCGCTGGAGCTTCACCACGGCCTCGCGCGTGACCATGCCGAAGCGATCCTCGACATCGTAGACCGCGAGATACTTGGCTTGGCGCAGCCGCACCTGCAGTTCGCGCACCCGCGGCCCCTGCGAGCGGTAGCGCAGTTCCTGCGCGAGGGGCGCGTCGGAACTGGCAGCCGGCCGCCGATCTTGCACGCTCGCCGCGCCGGCGGGGAGGGCGGCCGTGGCGAGCGCGGCGACCACGGCGACCACGGCGAAGCGACCAAGAAAACGCTGCGGACCCATGGGACATGATTATGCAACGGACGGCGCCGCGACGAGCATCGATCGTGAACGAACGCGGGCGCACGCCGCACGGTTGGTGCACGGGATCGATCGCGACCACCGCCCGCCGAGGCGGTCGCTGCTGCAGCCGTACCCCGATTTGCGCTATCGTCGGCCTATCGTTGGAAGCGCCCACTGCGCGAGGTGATCGTGATGGAAGCATTGGCAGGCAGGCACGTCGTCGTGACCGGGGGCGCCGGCGCGCTGGGCGAGGTCGTCGTCGCGCGCTTGCTGCGCGCGGGAGCGACCTGCCACATACCGAGCCATCGGGGCGGGAGCGACGGGACGACGCCGGCGCAGTCGCGATTGCACGTGGCATCCGGTGTCGATCTCGCCGACGAGGCGGCGGTGGATCGCTTCTACGACGCGCTGCCCGCGCTGTGGGGATCGGTGCATCTGGCGGGCGGCTTTGCAATGGCGCCGCTCGCTGACGCCGGGCGCGCGGACTTCCTGCACATGATCGAGATCAACACGCTGACCGCCTGGTTGTGCTGCCGGGCGGCGGTGCGCGCGATGCGCCGGACGGGCGAGGGTGGACGCATCGTCAACGTCTCGGCTCGCCCCGGCGTCGATCCGCGCAAGGGTGCACGGATGGCGGCGTACGCCGCAAGCAAGGCGGCAGTGGCGGCGCTCACGCAGGCGCTTGCCGAGGAGTTGAAGGACGAGCGCATCCTCGTCAACGCGATTGCGCCGTCGACACTCGACACGCCGGCCAATCGTCGTGCCATGCCCGACGCCGATCCGTCGGCGTGGCTCGCGCCTGCGGCGGCGGCGGAAGCGGTATTGCAGCTCCTTGCGCCCGTCAGCACGGAAGTGAGCGGCGCGGTGCTGCCGCTCTATGCGCGTGCGTGACGGCCGGCCGGCGTTGCGTCGCACCGTCCGCGCGATCGCTCAATGATGATGCGCGGCGAGTTCGCGGGCGCGTGACGACCGGCCAAGACCACCGGCACCAACCCACTCCCGCGTCGTTTGCAATGCGCGGTCGATGAGCTCGCGCGGCTCCGAAAAGTCGTAAGGCGATACGGCGAGCGGGCACAGCGCCGGGGCGAGATGCACCTGGACGTGCTCGGGCACGACTTCGAGTTCGTGCATCAGCTGCCAGGCGATGAGCAGCGTCAGCGCGTGCAGCGCCTTGGCGATCGCCCCCTTCGGCGGCTCCGTGAGTGCGCAGGCGTAGCCGGTGGGGAGCACCACGATCCGCGTCGCGCCGAGTTCGACCGCAAGGCGGAGCGGGGTATTGGCGGCGATGGCACCGTCCATCAGCTCACGGCCGTCGATCCTCACCGGCGGGAAGATGGCCGGAATCGCGGCGCTCGCGAGGACGGCGTCGACGGCCGCGCCGCTCGACAGGCGAATACCGACGCCTTGCTGGTCGGTCGCCATCACGTGCACGGGAATGCGCGCTTCCTGCAACTCGGCGTAAGGAAGATTGCGCTCGACGAGGCGCCGCAATGGGGTCGGGTCGACGAGGCTGTCGGATCGGAAGAAGAGCTTGAGTGCGCTCCATGGCGACAGCGGAAAGACATCGGCGCGGCGCAGGCTGCACCACAGGTCGGCAAGGCGCTGCACGCCCGCCAGGTCGGGATAACCCGCGAAATAGGCCGCGTTGATGGCGCCCACCGAGGAGCCGACGACGAAATCGGGTGTCACCCCGCTCTCCAGGAGCGCGTGCAGCATGCCGACCTGGATGACGCCGAGGCTGCCGCCGCCGGCGAACACGAATGCCGTTCGCTCCGGCGTCCCTCGCGCGTCGTGGGGCCCCGGCGCGGCCGGCTCGATGGCGCGCTCGCCGGCAGTTGCCGCCATTCGTGCCGCCGGCGATCAGGCCGCCCGCACGAGCCGCTGCGCCTGTTCGAGCGCCTGCGCATCGCGCCCGATGGTGGCGACGGCGAGCGTGCGGCCGCCCTTGCGGTAGCTCACCGCGCAATCGTGCGCCGCGAGATCGCCGTCGATGTGGATCTCGTCCCAGGTGAGGGCGTGGCCGACGTAGCGGATGGTCACGTCGTGGTGCGCGCTCCAGAAGAAGGGGACGTCGCGGTAGCGCGTGCGCGCGCCGAGCATGTTCTGCGCGGCGACTTGCCCCTGCCGCTCGGCGACCACCCAGTGCTCGACGCGCAGCGACTCGCCACCCGGATCGCCCGGCCAGCGGGCAACGTCGCCGGCGGCGTAAATATCGGGTTGCGAGGTTTCGAGGTACTCGCTGACGACGACGCCGCGATCGACGGCGAGCCCGGCCGCCTCGGCGAGCGCGAGGCGTGGCTTGACGCCGACGCCGACGACGACGATGTCCGCGGCAAGCTCCTTGCCGTCCTTCAAGGTCACCGTACGCGGCCCGATCGCGGCGATCGAGGTGCCCATGTGGAAGGTTTCGCCGTGCCCCTCGTGCAGCTTGCGCACGAAGTCGCCGACTTCGGCGCCCAGCACGCGCTCCAGCGGATGCGCGTCGAGCGAGACGACGTGTACCGCGATCCCGCGCGCGGCGAGCGAGGCGGCCACTTCGAGCCCGATGAAGCCCGAACCGAGGACGACCGCCGCCTTGGCGCCGGCGGCGCGGGCGATGATCGCGCGGCTGTCGGCGAGCGTGCGCAGCGTGAAGACGTGCGGCTGGTCGGCGCCGGTGATCGGCAGCCGGATCGGTTCCGCACCCGGGGCGAGGAGGAGCCGGTCGTAGGCATGCCTCGCGCCGTCGCCCGTGACGGCCGCGCGCCCGGCGACGTCGATCGTGGCCACCGTCGTGCCGAGTCGCAGGTCGATGCGCTGGTCGGTGTAGAAGTTCGCCGGCCGCAGCGGAATCCACTCCTCGGGCGCGTTGCCGGCGAGGTAATCCTTCGAAAGGTTCGGCCGGTCGCAGGGCGCGTCGGCTTCGGCGCTCAACACCGTGAGCGTGCCCGCCCAGCCGCTACGGCGCAGCATCTCCGCGGCGGCAAATCCCGCGGCGCCGCCGCCGACCACGACGATGCGCTGCGGCGTCTTCGACGGCGCCGCAACCGCGGGCCGGGCAGCGACGGCGGCGCGCTCGCGAACGAAATACCGCTCACCTTGACGCTCGACCTTCCAGCAGGGGATCGGGTCGAACGCGGGTGCCGCCAGCGCCTCGCCGGTGCGCAGCGAGAAGCAGGCGTGATGCCACGGACAGCGCACCGTGTCGCCCTCGAGCGCGCCCTCGTCGAGGGGTCCGCCGTAGTGGGTGCAGGCAGCACCCGTCGCCAGCACCTCGTCGCCGATGCGGGTGAGCAGTACCGCTTCCTCGCCGACGTGCCCGCGCAGCATGCGGCGGTCGCCGAAATCGGCCAGCGTGACGCCGCGCGTGAGGTCGGGGCCTGCCTGGGTTGCTTCGGATGACGACATGGTGGTTCTCCTCGGGATTCACGCGGCCGGTGGCGCAGGCGCCGCTCCGGCGGCGAGACGGTCAGGATCGCTCGCTAAGGCCCTCGACCCCGGCCTGTGCGAGGACGTTGGCGACGATGCGGTCGCAGCGGGCACCGTCGAAGGCGAAGACGTCGTCGAGCGCGAGATCCACTTCGCTCGCAAGGCCTTCGCGCAACAGCCCACGCGCACGGAAGAAGCGTGTGCGCACGGTGGCCTCTGGAATGTCGAGCATCTGCGCGACCTCTTCGACGCTCAATTCCTCGACCGCCCGCAGTATGAAGATCGTGCGGTAGATCTCGGGCAGAAGATCGATGCGCGCTTCCAGGAGTTCGCGGACCTGGGCGCGCATCGCGCTCGGCTCGGGCCCGCGATCGGGAGCCTCGGTGAGCGCTTCCTGGGTGTCGGGATCGGATGCCGTCATGGCAGTCTCCAGGGGAATGACCTCCGCGCCTCGGCGACGCAGCCGTCCCAGCGCTTCGTTGGCGACGATGCGCACGAGCCACGTCGAAACCTTGCTCTGGGCGCGAAACTCGCCGAGCGCGCGCCACGCGCGCAGGTACCCATCCTGCACCGCATCCTCGGCCGCTCCGTCGTCCTTGAGGATGCTGCGCGCGGTGCGAAAGAGGAGGCGGTTATGACGGCGCATCAGCACCTCGAAGGCGGCGCCGTCGCCGGAAGCAGCGCGAGCGACGAGTTCTTCCTCGGGTGTGTTTGCCGACGATGGCGTGGCGATGACGCGTGGCTGGGTGGGCATTGTTTTCCGGTTTGGGTGCGCCGGGTTCGATTATCGCGCAGACGCGGCGGTGCGTTGGATTGCGGTGCGGGGACTGCCGTCAGTCGTGCGCCCGCTGCCGCAGGCTCAAGAACTCGCGGCGCAGGCTCGCGTCGTCGAGGAAGGCGCCGCGCATGACCGAATTGGTCATCTGCGATTGTTCGTCCTTCACGCCGCGCCAGTGCATGCAGAAGTGGTCGGCTTCCATGACCACGGCGAGGCCGTCGGGACGGACGCGCCGCTCGATCTCGTCGGCGAGCATCACCACCGCTTCCTCCTGGATCTGCGGCCGGCTCATGATCCAGTGGCAAAGCCGCGCGTACTTGGAAAGCCCGATGAGCGCCGACGCGGGGTTGGGCAGCACGCCGATCCATACCCGGCCCATGATCGGGCACAGGTGGTGCGAGCACGCGCTGCGCACGCCGATCGGGCCGACGAGCATGAGCTCGTTCAGTCGCGCGACGTTGGGAAACGTCGTGATCGCCGGCGCGTCGACGTAGCGTCCGGCGAAGATCTCGTCGATGAACATCTTGGCGACGCGGCGCGCGGTGCCCGCCGTGTTGTGGTCGTTCGCGGTGTCGATGACGAGCGCGCGCAGCACGTCCTGCAGGTGCCCTTCGACTTCGCTGCGCAACTCGTCGAGTTCGCCGGGGTGCACGAACGCGGCGATGTTGTCGTTGGCGTGGAACCTCTGGCCCGCTTCCCGCAGGCGCTCGCGAATCCGCTCGGAAGCGGCCGTCCGCGGGGCGGCCACTTCCTTGCGAAACGCGGGGCTGGCGACGGTGGCGATCATGGCGCGCTCCGTGGCCAGCATCACATCTCGAACTGCTTGGGGAACGCCGCGACGAGGCCGTCGCTCAGCGCGTCGGCGAGCATCAGCATGTGCGCCTCGGCCTTGCCGTACTGGGCGATCCCGTCGGCGTACTTTCCTTGCAGGAGCGACGTCGCGTAGACGAGCGTGGTGTCGATGTGGCCTTTCAGCATCTCGCGCACCGTCGCCTGCGGCCAGTGCGCATTGGCGGTCGCGAGGAAGTCGGCGATCTCCTGCGCATTGGCGTACGCCGCCGCGATGCTGCGGTCGAGCGCGGGCTTGTCGCCGGCCTTGGCCGCCTTGACGACGGCGACGGCGCCGCTGATGTGCTCCTGGAGGAGCTTCGTCAGCGCGTTGCCCGCCGACTCGCCGTAGAAGGGCTTGATCGCGTTGCCGATGTCGACCTGGTTTTGCATGAGTCGCGCTGCGGTCGCCTCGAACGCGGGCGAATCGGTGGCGAACGCGGTCACCGCCGCGTAGGTCCACTCCATGTGCTGCGCCCAGAGCGCGCGCATCGTGTCGTGCAGCGCGTTGGCGCTCGGACTGCAGACTGCGGCTGCCGTCGGCGATCCGCTGTGCGCGAGGACTGCGGGGGGGTTGAAGGAGAGGCCGAGGACGGC
Source organism: Burkholderiales bacterium (assembly GCA_039807685.1). Lineage (GTDB taxonomy): Bacteria > Pseudomonadota > Gammaproteobacteria > Burkholderiales > Casimicrobiaceae > VBCG01. The sequence continues at coordinate 14,388 of JBDHRR010000021.1, read as the reverse complement.
AGCTACCGCGAGGGCGCGCGCGGTGCGGCGCAGGGTGACGGGAAGACGCTGGGCATTGGCGGACATGACGGGCTCCTGGGTGGTCGGTCGATCGGTGGACGGCGGCTGCCGTGCGACACGGTGGCGGCGCCATCCTTCCTGCCCATTGGATGCAGCCATGGCTTGCCGCGTTTCAGCGCCGTCGGTTGCCGTCAGTCGCGAGCACACCGCGGTGCGGTGCGCCGCCGCCGCGAAATGCGCACGCGGCGTCGTCCCGCAGGACGCGCGCGGCTATCATTGGAAGCCCGACAGCACAGCGAAGACCCGAAGGACGAACCCGTGACTGCCCTTGCCGTGACCACCGCCACCTTCGAAGACGACGTCCTGCACGCTTCCGCGTCACGGCCCGTGCTGGTCGACTTCTGGGCGCCGTGGTGCGGCCCGTGCCGCACGCTCGCACCCATCCTCGAGCGGGTGGCCGACGAGTTCGCCGGCCGGATGACGCTCGTCAAGGTGAACTCCGACGAGGAGCCACAGGTGGCGGCACGCTACGGCGTGCGCGGAATCCCCAATTGCAAGCTCTTCGTCGACGGGGAGGTCGTCGACGAGTTCACGGGTGCACTGCCCGAGGGTGCGATTCGTGCCTTTCTGCAGCGCGCGCTGCCGTCGCCCGCCGCGCCCCTGGTGGCCGCGGCCGCGTCGTGCGCGCAGGCGGGTGACCACGACGCGGCGCTCGCGACGCTCGAGCGCGCACTGGCGCTCGATCCGGAAGACGAGAGCGCGCTGTTGCTGCGTGCCGAGGTCCTGCTGGCCGCGAAACAGGTCGACGATGCGCGAGCGGTCATTGCGAAGCTGGAGGAGCCGAGGCGGTCGTTGCGCGACCCGCAGCGGCTGGCGGCACTCGCTGCCCGCGCCGCGCTCGCGCACGACGTCACGGCCGACCTCGCGGCGCTGGCGCGTGCCGCAGCTGCAGATCCCGTCGACTGCGCGGCGAAGCTCGCCTATGCGCAGGCGCTGGCGGCGGCGGGGGACTACGAACTGGCGTTATCCGAGCTCCTTGCCATCGTGCGCACCGACCGCCGGTTCGGCGACGACGCGGGCCGGCGCACGATGCTCACGATATTTGCGGCGCTGCCTGCGGACAGCGACGTCGTGCGGCGCTACCGGCGCGAGCTCGCCTCGGCGCTGAACTGACGCAGCCGCGCCTACGCGAGCGAGCGAGTGGCGGCGCGGGGCCCGCGGATCGTCGCGATGAGGTCATCCTTGTCGCGCCACTGCCCTTCGACCCACGCGGCGATGCGCTGGCGATACGCCAGGTCGTGCACCGGATCGCCACCGAGCACGGCGGCGGGTATCTCGCGGCGGCGGATGCGCACCGTCACGCCACCCACCTCGCCGCATAGCAGTTGCCAGAAGGTAGGCGCGCCCTGCGCGTAGACGATCGTCACGTCGAGAAGCGCGTCGAACTGCTCGCCCATCGTGGCGAGCGCAACGCCGAGGCCGCCGATCTTGGGTTTGAGCAGATGCCGGTAGGGGCTCGCCTGCGCGACCTGTTTGGCGTGCGTGAAGCGTGTTCCCTCGACGAAGTTGATCACCGTCGTCGGGATGAGCTTGAACTTCTCGCAGGCCTCGCGCGTCGACTTGAGATCGTTCTGGCGCGCGTCGGCGCCCTTGCCGCGCTTCATGAAGGGAAAATCGAGCGCCCACCAGGCAAAGCCGATGACCGGCACCCAGATGAGCTCCTGCTTCAGGAAGAACTTGAGGAAGGGAATGTGGCCATGGAAGACGCGCTGGAGCACGAGGATGTCCACCCAGCTCTGGTGGTTGCTGGAGACGAGGTACCAGCCGCGCGGATCGAGATCGGCGACCCCGTGCACGTCCCAGGCGACGGGGTCCACCGCGGCGATCCACGCGTTGTTGACGCCCACCCAGCACGACGCAAGGCCGTTCATCAGCCGATCGGCGAGGCGGCGTACCGCGCGCAGCGGAACGAGCAGCTTGGCGAGTGCCAGCGGCATGAGGCACAGCGTGAAGGTCACGGTGCTCACGGCGAGGAGCGTCGCGGTCGCGGCGCCGCGCAGCGGTGCGGGCAGGCGGGAGAGCATGCGGTCGTGATGGGTCGGGTGCGGACTCGGCATTGTCGGTGCTCGCGCGGATCCCGATCCTGCGCGAGCGCAAGGTTCGAAACGTGCCGCGCGGACGCGGGCGGCCGTCCGCTGCGCCGGGGAATCTGCCGAAGCACGGTAACATGCCGGCTCGATGGCCACCTCGGGAACGGGAACCGACCGCTGCCGCCCATCATCGCAGCAAGCACGCACCGGCGAAGAGGAGCGCTGCGTCGGGATGTGAGAACTCGTGGGTAACGCGGCACCGCCGGTGCCGAGCGAATGATGCGCTTCCTCCACTGCGCCGACATCCACCTCGACAGCCCGCTTCGGGGGCTCGAGCGCTACGAAGGCGCACCCGTCGACGAGGTCCGGGGCGCCACCCGGCGCGCTTTCGAGAACCTGATCCAATGCGCGCTGCGCGAACGGGTGGACTTCGTCGTCATCGCCGGCGACCTGTACGACGGCGACTGGCCGGACTTCAACACCGGACTGTTCTTCGCGAAGGGGATGGCGCAGCTCGGCGACGCCGGTATCGCCGTCTATCTCCTGCGGGGGAACCACGACGCCGCCAGCAAGCTGACGCGCTCTTTGCCGTTGCCGGGGAACGTTCGCCTGTTTTCCGATCGAGCGCCGGCGACTTTCGTCGACGATGCGTTGGGCCTCGCGATTCATGGCCAGAGCTTCGCGACAGCGGCGCTCGCCGATGATCTGGCCGCCGGCTATCCCACCGCGATACGCGGTCATGTCAACGTTGGCGTCGCGCACACGTCGTTGACCGGCAGGCCCGGCCACGACCCCTACGCGCCGACGACGGACGAGGTCCTGCGTAGCAAAGGATACGATTATTGGGCGCTCGGGCACGTGCACGCGCGCGAGATCGTGGCGCGCGATCCGTGGATCGTCTTTCCCGGCAACGTGCAGGGCCGCCACATCCGCGAGCAGGGCATCAAGGGCTGCGAGCTCGTCACCATCGCAGACGGGCATATCACGACCGAGCCGGTGGCGCTCGACGTGCTGCGCTGGCGCGAGCTACGCGTCGATGCGACCGGGATGCCGGATCTCGATGCGCTCTTCGACGCCCTGGCGACCGCCGTGCGCAGCGCGGTCGCGCAAGCCGATGGGCGGATCGTGGCGTTGCGCGTCGGGATCGGCGGCGCGGGCGCGCTGCACCACGCGCTCGCCGCCCGTTCGGACGCGATCGTCCAGCAGCTGCGGGCGGTCGCGCTCGATGCGTCAGCGGGCAGCGGGTGGGTCGAGAAGGTCGACCTTCGCGTCCGTCCGCCGCTCGACGTCGATCGGCTCGCCGCGGGCGACGACCCGGTCGGGCTCCTGGTGCGCGAGTTGCAGGCGCTGCGCAACGAGGGTGACCAGCTCGCCGCGTTCGCGGGCGACGTCCTGCGCGACGTGCGGCACAAGCTGCCGGCCGAGCTGGGGGGTGCCGCGGGTCTGCGCCTCGACGCGCCGGAAGTCCTCGACGAGCTCCTGCGCGAGGCGCAGGACGAACTGCTGGCGCGTCTTGCCGCGGACGGATCCGGCAGGTGAAGTTCGCGCGGCTGTACCTGAAGGCATTCGGGTCCTTCACGGATCGGGTGCTCGACCTGCCGGCCACCGCGGGGTGCGATCTCCAGGTGATCTTCGGCCGCAACGAAGCAGGCAAGTCGACGGTCCTGCGCGCGGTCACCGCATTCCTGTTCGGCATTCCCGAGCGCACCAGCGACGCCTTCCGGCACGACTACGCGGCGCTGCGCGTCGGCGCCACGCTCCTGTTGCCGGACGGCACGCGGTTCGCAGCGATGCGCCGCAAGGCCCGCAAGGCGACGCTCTTTCCGATCGACGAGGCGGCGGGCCTCGAAGTCACCGATACGCCGCTCCCCGAAGGCGCGCTCGGCGCTTGCCTCGGTGGGCTCGACGTGCCGCTCTACCAGAGCCTCTTCGGACTCGACCTCGACGGTCTCGTGCGCGGCAGCGACGAACTGCTGCGCGGGGAAGGTGAAGTCGGGCGCAGCCTCTTCCAGGCGGCGGCGGGCCTTGCGAGCCTGCGCGCGGTGATGGCGAATCTCGACGACGAGGCGGCTGCTGCCTTCAAGGCGCGCGGATCGACGGGCCGCCTCAATCGCGCGCTGGCGCAGTACGACGAGCAGCGGCGCGCCTTGAAGGCAGCGACCGTGTACACCTCGGTCTGGGAGACCGCTGAACGCGAGGCCCGGCAGGCCGCACAGCAGCATGCCGAGCGGCGTGCGGCCTGGCAGGATCGGCGTGCCGAGGAGCAGCGGTTGCAGCGCATCCGCGCCAACCTGCCGCTCGCCACCGAGCGCGCGGCCAAGCGCGACGAGCTCGAAGCCCTCGCCGGCGTTCCGGACTTGCCGCCGGAGGCCGGCGAGTCGCGGGCGACGGCGCTCGGGGATGTGCGCAGCGCCGAGGAGGCGCGCCGCAAGGCGCAGGCGCGCCTGTCGCGACTCGAAGCCGATCGGGCGGCGCTGGTCGTGCATCACGAGTTGCTGGCGCAAGCCGATGCCATCGCGGAGATCTTTCGTACGGCGGAACGCTACCGGGCGGCGCACGAGGCCCTGCCGGGACTGCGTCGTGACGATGCGCGGCTCGCCGAGGAGGTCGCGGCAGCGCTGGCGGCGATCGGGGCGACGGTGGACATCGTCCATGCCGATGCATTCCTGCCGTCGGAAACGCTGGTCGCGCGCGTGCAGGCGCGGGCCGAGGAACATGGCCTGCTGATCGAACGCGATCGGCAACTCGCCGAGCAGATGCACGCCGACGAAGTCGATGTCGCGCGTCGGCGCGCGCACCTCGCCCAGCTCTCCGCACCCGTCGCGCTGGATGCGCTGGAAGCGGCGATCACGGGTGCCGCCAACGTCGGCGCGTGGGAGCAGCGGCGACGCGAGCTCGACGCCGAGCTCACCGGGGAGGAAGAGCGTCTCGGCAGTGAGGTGGCGGCGCTGTGGCCGGGATCACTCGCCGATTTACTGGCGCTGACCGTCCCTCTCCCGCAGATGGTGACGTCCTTCGAGCGCGATTTCGCCGTGCAGGTGGAGGATGAGCGGCGCACCGACGACAAGGACGCCGAGCTCGCGCGTGACCTCGACGAGTGCGGCCGCGAACTGCGCACGCTGGCGGCCACCGGCGAGGTGATCACGCACGCCGAGGTGGCGACGGCACGGGCCGAGCGCGATCGCCGGTGGCGCGAGGTACGCCACACGTATCTCGACACCACGCCGGAACCGGCGTTGCGCGACAGCGATCCGGCGCCGGCGCGTCGTGCCGCCGCGGCGGTCGAGACGGCGCTGCGCGAAGCCGATCACCTGGCCGATCTGCTGCACGCCGATACCGAGCGCGTCACCAAGGTCGAGGCGATCCGGCAGCGCATCGCCGCCATGCACGGCGAGTTGCAGCGTGGCGGTGAGCGCCGTGCGGTACTCGCCGGGCGGCGGCGCGAACTGGAGGCGCGGTGGGGTGCGCTGGTGGCTCCGCTGCGCCGCGCCGAGCTGTCGCCGGCGGCGCTGCGCGAGTGGCTCGGCCGCCAGCAGCGCGTCGCCGAGCGGCACGCCCACGTCCAACGCCTGCAAGCGGAGCGGGCGGCCGTCGTCGCCGACGTGGCGCGTGCCCGCTCGCTGCTCGATGTCGCACTGGGCGCCTGCGGGCTTCCCGCGTCGATGCCCTCGGAAACCGGTGCGGCGCTGCTGGTCCGGGCGCAGCAGGCCGTCGGCAACGCGCAGCGGTCCCGGGCGGTGCGGCAGACGCTGGCCGACGAGCTCCAGGGCAAACTCGACGACATCGACCGGCAGCAGCACGCCCGCGCACGGCTTGCCGAGGCGTTGCGCACCTGGCAGCACGACTGGCGGGACGCCACGGCGGCGCTGCATCTCGCGCCGGACGCGCTTCCCGGCGAGGTCCGGGTCCGGCTCGAGCAGTTGTCGCGGTTGTCCGCCGCGCTCGCGGCACGTCGCGATCTGGCGCCCCGGCTCGTGGAGCAGGCGGCGATCGTCGACAGCTTCGAGGCGCAGGTCGCGCGCGTGGTCGCCGCGACCGGCTGGAGCGGGCACGAGCAGGGCGCCGATGCGCGCGCCGAGGCCTTGCACCGCGCGCTCGCCGAGGCGCGTACGGCGTTCGACCGGCACCAGCAACTCGCCAGCAGTATCGTGCAGGAGATGCGAACGATCGACGAGGAGGCGGCCGCGACCGAGGCCGCGCGCGCGAGGCTCGCTGCGCTGGTGCGTGACGCCGGCTGTGAGTTGCCCGAGGAGCTGCCGGCGATCGAGGCGCAGGCGGCGCGCAAGCGCGTGCTGATGCAACGGCTCGTCGCGATCGACGAGGACCTCCTGCGTCTGAATGCCCGGCCCGTCGACGAGGTGCTGGCGGCGTGCGCCGGGGCAACGCTCGATGGCGTCGACCGTGTGCTTGCCGAGGCGCGGGATGCGATCGGGCAACTGGACAGCGAGGTCGAAACCGCACAGTTGGCCGCGCTCACGGCGGGGCAGCGTCTGGACGCGATCGACGGCGGAACCGCCGCGGCGGAAATGCAACAGGCGCTGCAGGGGACCGCGACGCTGGTCGTGGGCGAGGCGCGTGCCTACGCACGCGCCCGGCTGGCCAGCGCCGTGCTCGGCCGGGTCGTGCAGCGCTATCGCGAGCAGCACCAGGGGCCGCTCCTCACCCGGGCGGCCGAGGTGTTCGCGCGCATCACACTCGGCAGCTTCTCGGGACTCGCGATCGATCACCTCGACGATCGGCAGGTGCTGCTCGGCGTGCGCCCCGATGCGGCGCGCGTGGCGGTCGCCGGGATGAGCCAGGGCACGCGCGACCAGCTCTTCCTGTCGCTGCGGATCGCGGCCATCGAGCAGCACATCGCGGGCCGCGGTGCGTTTCCGGTGATCGTCGATGATCTCCTGGTGCAGTTCGACGACCAGCGTGCGCTGGCGACGCTCGACGTGCTCGCCGAATTGGGCGCACGCACGCAGGTGCTGTTCTTCACGCATCACGGCCATCTCGTCGACCTCGTCGCCGGCTCGCCGCTGGCGGGACGGGTGGCGGTGCACGCGCTATGAAGCGAGCGCTGCGACCGGCGACGGCGCGGTACGTCACGCGTCACGATGCATCATCCGGGACAGCGACGTGAACAGGAGCGTGCCGCTCGATCGCCTCGAAGGTCTCGCCGACCCGGCGCAGGGACTCACCACCGCCGAGGTCGCCACGCGCACCGCACGCTACGGGCCGAACCGGATCCTCGAGGCCGCGCCGAAGGGCTGGCTGGAGCTCACCCGGGAGACGCTCAAGGATCCGATGCTGTGGTTCCTCGTCGGTACCAGCGCCTTGTTCGCTCTCATCGGGCAGCTGCGCGAAGCGGCGATCCTGGTTGTCGCCTTGGTGCCGCTCATGGGGATGGATGCGTACCTGCACCGGCGCACGCACGCCTCGACCGCCGGTCTTGCGAGCCGGCTCGCGAGCAACGCCACCGTGCTGCGCGACGGTGCGCAACAGGTCGTCGCCGCAGCCGCGCTGGTACCGGGCGATCTCGCCGTGGTGGCCACCGGCGAGGCGTTTCCGGCCGACGGGATCCTGGTCGGCGGCGAGCGCATGCAGGCCGACGAATCGGCGCTGACCGGCGAGGCGTTCCCGGTGCCCAAGCTCGCTATCGATGGCCTGCTGCGGCGCGGCGTGCACGCGAAGGTCGACGGCGCCTCGTGGGGCCTCGCCGGTACGCGGTTGCTCACCGGCGAAGCGCGGCTGCGCGTCGTCTACACGGGCGGGGAGACGCTCTACGGCGAGATCGCACGCTCGGCCAGCAGCGACGAGCAGGGCCACACCCCGCTGCAAACGGCGGTCGGGCGGCTGGTCATGGTCCTGGTGGTCGGTGCGGTGGCGCTGTGCCTCGTGCTCGCCTGGGCGCGCCTGCAGCAGGGCCACGGCGTCGTCGACGCGCTGATGAGCGCGCTGACGCTCGCGGTGGCGGCGCTGCCCGAAGAGTTCCCCGTGGTGCTCACGTTCTTCCTCGGGGTGGGCGTCTACCGACTCGCGAAGCGGCAGGCGCTCGTGCGCCGGGCGGTCGTCGTCGAGAACATCGGCCGCGTCACCTGCATCGCCTCGGACAAGACGGGGACGATCACCGAGGGCAAGCTGCGCCTCCGCCATGCAGTCCCGGCGCTGCCGCTCACTGCCTCCCGCCTCCTCGAACTCGCGGCCGCGGCCTCGCGCATCGAGACCGGCGATCCGCTCGATGCGGCGATCCTCGATGCGCTGCCCGCACGGCCGGCGTGGGAGGTCGTCGCGACCTTCCCGTTCACCGAGGATCGCAAGCGCGAGACGACGCTCCTGCGCGAAGGGCAGCGACGGTTGGCCGCGGTCAAGGGCGCGCCGGAGGTGATCTTCGGACAGTGTAGCCTCGATCCCGCGGCGCTGCGCGAATGGCTCGCGCAGGTCGACGCCTTCGCCGACGACGGGCACAAGGTGATCGCCTGCGCGTGGCGTGAGTTCGATGCGGATGACGCCTGGGCGGGTGACGAGCCCGACCGAGATTTTCGGGTGGCGGGGATCCTGTGTTTCGAGGACCCGGTGCGCGCCGGCGTCGCCGACGCCTTGCGCAGCTGCCACGGCGCCGGCATCCGCGTGGTCATGGTCACCGGCGACCACGTGCGCACGGCGCGTGCCGTCGCGCGCGAGATCGGGCTCGGCGCCGCCGAGCCCTGTGTCGTCGACGGCGCGGACATGAGTGCCCGGTTGGCGCGGCACGACGCCGCGCTCCTGCGCGACGTCGACGTGGTGGCGCGCGCCACGCCGGCGCAGAAGCTCGACCTCGTACGCGCTCTCAAGGCGAGCGGCGAGATCGTCGCCGTCACCGGCGACGGCGTCAACGACGTGCCGGCGCTGCAAGTCGCCGACATCGGCATCGCGATGGGCGAGCGTGGCACCCGCAGCGCCCGGGAGGTCGCCGCCATCGTCCTCCTGGATGACGACTTCAGCAGCATCGTGCGCGCCATTGCCGAGGGGCGGCAGCTCTTCGCCAACCTGCAGCTCAGCTTCGCGTACCTGCTGATGATCCACCTGCCGCTCGTGCTGACGGCCGCATTCATCCCGCTGGTCGGCTTCCCGGTACTCTACCTGCCCATCCATATCGTATGGCTCGAACTCATCATCCATCCCACTGCGCTGCTCGTGTTCCAGGAACTGCCGGCGAGCAGTGCCCTGGCGCCGCTGCAGCGCACTGTGCGCCTGCGCTTCTTCAGCGGCGCGCAGTGGGTGACGATCGTCCTGGTCGCTGCGCTGCTGACCGGCGGGGTCGCGCGGAGCTTCCTGTCGGGGTTGGGCGAGGGCAGCGGCGTCGATCATGCGCGCACGATCGCTCTCGTGGCGCTCACCGCCGGGAGCGCCGGCATCACCGCGGGGCTGACACTGCTGCGCACCGCCGCCGCGCGAACGATGATCGCGGTGACGCTCGCCATGGCGGTCGTGCTCGTCCAGATACCATGGCTCGCGCGCTGGCTCGACCTCGTACCGCTCACCTTCGGCGAATGGCTGGGTGCGCTGGGGGTCGGCGTCGTCGCGTCCGCCCTGACGGGCATTGCGACGTGGTGGCGTGGGCGGCTGCCGCGTATGGCGGCGGCGTGAGCGCCGGGCGACGGTATCGGATGGGACTTACCGCGATCGCGCCGACCGCGCCAGCCGCTGCGTGTCGGGGACGACGATGCGCCGGCCGGTGACCTCGATGAGACCGGCGGCGGTGAGTTCGCGCAGGACGCGCGAGAAGTGCTCCGCGGTGAGATTCAACTGCGTTGCAATTTCGCGCTTGGCCGCCGGCAGCGTCCACGCGAAGCTCGGCCGTCCGTCGGCCTCGCGCAGCAGGTAGGCCGCGAAGCGGGCAGCCCCGCTTCCCGCAGCCTGCCGGTCGAGCTCGCCCACCAGTGCGTGCACGCGCCGGCTGAGACCGGCGATCATCTGCCGCGCGAAACCCGGATTGCTGTCGAGCTCGGCGAATACCGCGGCCTTGGGCACGAGGACCACGAGCGCATCGCTGGCCGCCCGCGCCTGCACGACCGTGGATCGTTCGAGGAACATCACCGGCTCGCCGAAGCTGTGCCCGGCGCTGGCCACACCGGTCAGGCGCTGGCCGCCCGCGGACGTCTTCGCAAAGAGCTTCACGTCGCCGTAGACGACGACGTAGATGCCGCGCGCCGGCTCGTCCTGCTCGAAGAGAACGTCGCCGCGGGCGAGGTGGTAGCGCACCGCTTCCGCGGCCAGCCGCGCTACGGCGACCGGGGCCAGATCGGTGAACAGCGGCAGACGGGCGAGGAGCGTCGCCGTCGGGATATCGCGGCGACGCCTCGCGCTCATTGGGTGCCCCTCCGCGCCATCACGCGGGCTGGTTCGCCCTCGGGGCGGCCCTTCGGGGTCACTGAACGACCCTTCGCGCTATCGCGCTACGGGGCGGTTCGCCCTCGGGGCGGCCCTTCGGGGTCACTGAACGACCCTTCGCGCTATCGCGCTACGGGGCGGTTCGCCCTCGGGGCGGCCCTTCGGGCTCACTGGACCACGACGATGAGTGCCGGATCGTCGGCGTGCTCGAGGAGCAGGCGGCGCACCCACGCCTGCCACGCCTCGCCGAACGCGGCGCGGGTCGCGGCGTCGGCATCGGGCGCCAGCGCGCCGCGCATGAGCTCGGTCAACCCCGGCGGTCGCGGTACGGCCTGCGGCTGGTGCGCGAGCTCGATCGATGCGCCGGTATCGAGGCGGGTGAAGCGCACCTCGCCGGTCATCGGCAGGCCGAAGCGCAGGAGGTTCTGGCGCCCGAAACGGCCGGCGAGTCCCTTGAAGCCACCCGCCGCGGCGGCACCGGTGACGAGCCCGATGACGCTCGCGATGACCCCCGTCACGCCGTCACCGACCGCCTGCCGCAGGTCGACGCGCACGCTGCCCCGCTGCGGCACGGCGTCGGGGTATAGCTGCGCGAGCGCCTTGCGCGTCATCAGCCAGGCGCCGGCGACCGTCGGGCACGAGTGGCCGGCGAGCTTCACCGCATCGAGGTAGCGGTACTCGATGGCACCGCCCTCGGCCGCACCGAGCAGCGCCGCCAAGGGATCGACGACGATGATCGGCGCGACGGCGTCGAAGAACGCCGGGGTCCGCATGGCGGTACTCACGACGTCGCGGCGGCGTGCTCACCCAGACGCTGCCGCACGACTTCACCCACCAGGATCGCTGCCGGGTACATCACCTCTTCCTCGGTGGTGGCGTGTTCGATGAGGGCCGCGGCAAAGGCGACCACGTCGCTGCGGCCGGCGCGCTCGGCCGCCCCGCGTAAACGCTGCAGGGCGGCGACGATGTCGCGGTGCTCGGCGAGCATCTGCGGCAGGTCGGCGGCGAGTTGGTCGGTGAGGGCGAGCACGTCCGCCATCTGCGGCTCGAATTCGCCGCGCGCCAACGGTGCCAGCAGCCCCAGCGGCGGCAACGCGATCTCGTCCTCCTTGACGAAGTGCGGGTGCATGAGACGTGCCAGGGTCCGGGCCGCTTCGCCGACCTCGCCACCCGCCTGCGTCGCTTCGCGCAGCCGCTCATGCAGGACTTCGTGCTCGTGTTGCAGCGTGTGCGGAATCGTGAATTTCATGGGTGTCTCCGTCGATGGGGTCAGAGTCCAAGTGCGGATCACAGGAGGCGCAGAGGCGCAGACAACGAATGTCTTTTCTCCGCGTCTCGGCGTCTCTTTGTGAAGCCTTTCGTCAGCGACGCCGGGCCTCCCGAAGCCGCTGACAATGCCCCGGCGGGGGCAGCGAACGAAGTGAGCGTGGGCGGTTTCATCTCAATGCACGTTCCTGATCGGCTTGAAGCCGGCGTCGTCGAAATGGTTGCCGTACTGATTCACCGTCTGCGCGACCTTGACGAGGCCCAGCGCCGGGCGCAGCTTGGGCTGCTTGCCGGCCATGGTATCCGTGCCTTCCGCGATGTCGGCGATTACCAGGTGCAGCATGGCATCCGCCTTGGGTTCGAGCTTGCAGTTGGCGACGATGCCGCCGACCTCGGTTTCGATCTTCGCGGCGAGTGCCTTGTACTGCGCAGCGCTGAGCTTGCCCGCGTGCGCCGCGGCGAGTTCGGGTTCGACCAGGTTACGGATGCGGCCCATCCCCGCGCGCAGCGGCTCGTCGGTCGCCCACTTCTGGCCGTCGTTCAAGGTGAGCTGGTGCGGTACCGATGCATCGTGGCTGTGTGCCGCCGGTTGCCCGGCGACTGCGGTGCCGAGGACGGCGGTGCCGAAGGCGGCGGCCGCCAGAATAGCCAGAAACTCCTTTCCGATACGTGTGGTCATGTCGATGGTCCTTACGGGTGTGGCCGGCGCCAGTCGCCTGCCTGCCCCGTCGGACGTCGTGGCCCGCGAACGGTTCGCTCGGTGTTGCGGAAGCTTAGGAAGGATCAAGAAAATCGGCCCTTCGCGCTGCCGGATCGCGCGATCGGTTCCCGTTGGCATGGCGATATCAGCCCGGCGCACCCGGCAGGAGAAGCGTCGCGCGCAACCCACCCCACGCGCTGCGGCCCAGCGTGAGCGTCCCGCCGTAGAGCGAGGCGAGCTCGTCGACAATGGCGAGGCCCAGCCCGCTTCCTGGTGTAGCCTCGTCGAGTCGGATCCCTCGACGCAGGGCGTCGGCCAGACGCTCGTCGGCGATCCCCGGCCCGTCGTCATCGACCGTGATGCGCAGGCGATCCTGCTCGATGACGGCGCCGATCTGCACGCGGCTGCGTGCCGCCTTGAACGCGTTGTCGAGGAGGTTTCCCAGCATCTCCTGCAGATCCTGCGCTTCGCCGGCGAAGGCCAGCGTCGGCGCGACATCGATCGACAGCACGAGCTGCCGGTCGGCGTAGAGCTTGGCGAGTACGCGCGCCAAACCGTCGACCGCCGGACGGATCGCCGTGCGCATGCCGACCACGCCCTGCGCTGCAGCCGCGCGCGATCGAGCGAGATGCCATTCGACGTGCCGGCGGGAAAGGGCCACCTGTTCTTCGACCAGTGCCGGGAGCGCGGCTGCCGCGTCCGTGGAGGCCGGCGCTTCGCGCGCCGCCTGCGCGAGTACCGTCAGTGGTGTCTTGAGCGCGTGCGCGAGGTTGCCGGCCTGGGCGCGTGCGCGCTGCACGACCTCGGTATTGCGGGCGAGGACCGCATTGAGATCGTCGACGAGCGGCTGCACTTCGCCGGGATAGACGCCGTCGAGCCGCTGCGTGCGGCCCTCGCGCAGGGCGGCCAGCGCCGCCCGCAAGTCGCGCAGCGGTGCGAGGCCGATCGTGACCTGCACCAGCGCGCCGGCAACCAGGAGTGCGAGGAGCGCCAGGAGCGACCAGGCCAGGACGACGTCGAATCCGCGCACCGCATCGTCGAGCGGCGCGCGATTGGCGGCCACCATGACGCGCCAGGGCACCTGCGCGCCTTCGACGCGCAGCGTGCGCGTCAGGGCGAGCAACGGCTCGCCACCCGGCCCGGCCAGCTGTCGCACCTGCAACTGACCGTCGACGGTCGCGTCAGGGGGGAACCGCAACTGCTCGTCCCACAGCGAGCGCGAGCGCAGCAGCGCCGGCGTGGCCGGCGAGCCGGCACCGTCGACCTGCCAGTACAGCCCCGACCGCGGTCGCGTCCAGCGCGGATCGGAGAGCCGGCTCGCGTCGAGTGTCGGATGCCCGCCGTCGTCGGCGTCGAGCTGTGCGATGACCTGATCGAGATCGGCGGTGAGCCGTTCGACGAATTGCTGCTGGGCATGCTCGCGAAAGAGATCGGACAGGATGAACCAGACTGCCATGAGGGTCACGCCGGCGACGAGCAGCGTCACCGCGAGGAGCCGGCTTCGAAGCGAGCGGAACGCCGGCCGCGCCATGCTCAGCCAGAGGATGGCGCTCGTCCCGGTGACACCAGCCGATAGCCCAGACCCCGAATCGTTTCGATGAGGTCGATACCGAGCTTGCGCCGCAGACGCCCGACGAAGACCTCGATCGTATTCGAGTCGCGATCGAAGTCCTGCGCGTAGAGGTGCTCGACCAGTTCCGAGCGCGACACGATCTGTCCGGCCCGATGCATGAGATAGGCGAGCAGGCGGTACTCGTGCGCAGTGAGGCTCACCGTGGTCCCGGCAAGCGCCACGATCCCGGTGCGCGTGTCGAGGGTCAGGTCGCCGCACTGGAGGAGCGGTGAGGCGAGGCCGTGCGCGCGACGCACCAGCGCCCGCAAGCGCGCCAGCAGCTCTTCGGTATGGAACGGCTTGGCGAGATAGTCGTCGGCGCCGGCATCGATGCCGGCGACCTTCTCGTGCCAACTGTCGCGCGC
>JBDHRR010000148.1:0-7973 GCA_039807685.1 Burkholderiales bacterium | reverse complement strand
GGCGGGCGCCGCCTCGGGATAGAGCCCGTGCTCGCGCCCGAAGAGGCGGGTGAGCCCGAAGAGCGCATCGGTGAACGGCGTGGCGATCCCGAGGCGGCAGCCGATCTCGTGGACGGCGCCGACCAGTGCATCGAGCTCGATCGCACGCCGGGCCTCGACGTCCTGCAGCATCGATGTCTTGAAGGCGCCGAGCCGGGCGGTGATCGCTTGCCGGTCTTCCGGCGTTTCGCTGATCGGGCAGCCGAGTCGCGCGCCGATCGCGGCGGCCTCGCGCATCGCCGCCATGCAGAAGTCGCGGACCAGCGGATCGTCGAGGATGCGATCGCTCGTCGCCCCGGTGAGGGCGCTCACCGGATTGGTCGTCATGTTGCCCCACAGCTTGTACCAGATGTCGCGGCGCACGTCGGCCGAGTGCGTGACGTCGAAGCCCGCACCGGCGAGCAGATCGCAGACTTCCTGCGCACGGGTGCTGCGCCCGCCGCGCGCCTCGCCGACGATGAGTCCGTTGCCCATCACCTGTCGCACGAGACCGGGCGCCGGCGTGGTGCAACTGGCGTGCACGACGCAGCCCACGACCTGCGCCAGCGGAATCGCGCGACCGATCTCGCCACCCGGATCGACGCTTTCGAGCGGGCCGGGTGGGAAGCCGGCGACGCCCTCGCAGAACCACCACGGCACGCCGTTCATTGCCGGCAGCACGATGGTCTGCGCGGCCACGAGCGGTCCAAGCCGGCGCGCCACCGTGGGCAGTGCCGGTCCCTTCACCGCGATGACAACGAGATCCTGGGGACCGAGCACTGCGGGGTCGTCGCTGGCGCGGGCGGGCGCCTGCACGCGTCCCGCTGCGGTTTCCAGGCGCCAGCCATGATCGCGCAGCGCGACGAGCGTCGCGCCACGCGCGAGTGCGCTGACCTGCGCGCCCCCGGCAGCCGCGAGTCGCGTGCCGAGAAGGCCGCCTACGGCGCCTGCGCCCACGATGCAGATCCGCTTCACGTCAGCACCCTCCTGGGTTTCGCTCGCCGGCCGCTGCCCGCTCGCTGCGTCCCCGAGCCCGGGCATCGGACCGCGTCACCGTGCATCGTCTACGCCTGCCGGGCGAAGCCGGTGACCTTCATGCGCTTCGGCAGCAGCGCACCCTTGCGGGCGCGGTGCAGGACGTGCCGCGCGAGTTCCTCGCCCTCGAGCACGTACGGCGTCGGACGTCCGAGGCGGTTCGTTCCCTGCAGCACGACGCGTCGTGCCGGAACGAGCGCCACCGCCGCGAGCGCTTCACCCGGGTCGAGGCCCATCACGATGACGCCGCGACCACGCGGCATCGCGCGCATCTCGGCAAGCGCGAAAACGAGGAGGCGTCCCTTCGACGACAACGCTGCGACGTGATCGAGCCCGGCGGCGAGCGGCACCGGCGCGAGCGGCGTTTCATCGGCGCCAAGCGTCATGAACGCCTTGCCCGCCTTCACGCGCGACACCATGTCGCCCAGCGTGGTGATGAAACCGTAACCGCCGCTGCCGGCGACGAGGAATTTCTGCTCGGCGGCGTCGGTGAAGGCCTGCGCCACCTTCGCGCCGGCCTGCAGGTCGATGAGTGTCGTCACCGGCACGCCGTCGCCACGGCCGCCGGGAATGTCGGCGGCGCGGATCGTGTACGCGCGACCGGCGCTATCGAGGATGACGATGGCATTCACGGTGCGCGTTTCGAGGACGGCAAGCGGCCCGTCGCCCGCCTTGTAGCCGAACTGGTCGGCGACAAGACCGTGCCCCTGGCGCGAGCGGATCCAGCCGTGGCGCGAGAGCGTCACGGTGATCGGCTCGTCCGGCACCGTGCGCTCGACGCTCGCCGGTGCAACCGCCTCGATGAGCGTACGGCGCGCATCGCCATGCTGCTTGGCGTCGGCCTCGATCTCCGCGATGACCGTTCGCGCGAGGGTCTTGGGTTCGGCGAGAATCCGTGCCAGCGTCGCGCGCTCGGTGGCGAGCGTCGCGAGTTCGGTTTCGATGCGGATGCCTTCGAGCCGTGCCAGTTGCCGCAGGCGGATTTCGAGGATGTCGTCGGCCTGCACCTCGGTCAGGCCGAAGGCGGCGATGAGGTCCGCCTTCGGATCGTCGGCCTGGCGGATGATGCGGATCACCTCGTCGATCGACAGCAGCGCGAGCCTTCGTCCTTCGAGGATGTGGATGCGCCGATCGACCTCGCCCAGCCGATGCCGCGTGCGCCGCGTCACGGTCTCGAAGCGGAACGCGGTCCATTCGACGACGAGATCCTTGAGCGACTTCTGGCGCGGCCGCCCGTCGCCGCCCAGCACCACGAGATTGATCGGCAGGGTCGACTCGAGCCGGGTGTGCGCGAGCAGGAGATTCATGAGCTCCTGCGGCGCCTGCCGGCTCGACTTGGGTTCGAGGACGATGCGCACCGGCGCACTCTTGTCGGATTCGTCGCGCACCGTATCGAGCGCGGACAGGAGGAGGTTCCTGAGGTTCAACTGCTCCTGCGACAGCGCCTTCTTGCCTTCCTTGGGCTTCGGATTGGTCGCGCGCTCGATGTCCTCCAGGACGGTGCGCGTCGACACCCCGAACGGCAATTCGGTGACGGCGATCCGCCACTGGCCACGGGCGAGTTCCTCCACGACCCAGCGAGCGCGTACGCGCAGGCTGCCGCGACCGCTCTCGTAGGCGGCGCGAATCGTGTCCGCATCGGAGGTCACCTGGCCGCCACCCGGCAAATCGGGACCGGGCACGATCGCCAGCAACTGCGCGGTGGTGATCGCCGGATTGCGGATCGCTGCGATCGCCGCTTGCGCCACCTCGCGCAGGTTGTGCGAGGGCACGTCGGTCGCCATGCCCACACCGATCCCCGAAGCGCCGTTGAGGAGCAAGAGCGGCAGGCGGGCGGGAAGGAGCTTGGGTTCGGTGAAGGCGCCGTCGTAATTGGGGGCGAAGTCGACGGTATCGCGCTCGATCTCGGCAAGGAGCAGCGAGGCGATCGACGTCAGCCGGCACTCGGTGTAGCGCATCGCCGCCGCGTTGTCGCCATCGCGCGAGCCGAAATTGCCCTGGCCGTCGATCAGCGGATAACGCAGCGTGAAGTCCTGCGCCTGGCGCACCAGCGCGTCGTAGGCTGCCGAGTCCCCGTGCGGGTGATACTTGCCGAGCACGTCGCCCACCACGCGCGCCGATTTCACGTGTCGCGTGGGTGCATAAAGGCCGAGCTCGTGCATCGCGTAGAGGATGCGGCGCTGCACCGGCTTCTGCCCGTCGGCAACGTGCGGCAGTGCGCGGCCCATCACCACGCTCATCGCGTATTCGAGGTAGCTGCGCTCGGCGAACTGCGCGAGCGGCAGCGCGTCGTCGTCCTCGGTGCCGCCCGGGGGAGGGGCGGCAGGTGGCGGCGGCACGGGGGGTGCAGCGCCGCGCGCCGGCGCACGCGATGCGGCGCTCGTCTCGTCGGTGAAGAGTTCGCCGGTCAGCGTGTCGACGTCGTGCGCCGCCGTCTTGCGGCGCGGCGCGGGCTTGCGCGGCGTGCGGTTGGCCATGCGTGGATCGTCAGACGTCGACCTCGACGGCGTTGCCGTCGCGTTCCATCCACTCGCGCCGCGCCGCGGCCTCGGTCTTGCCCATGAGCCGCGCAAAGACCTGGCGGGCGTCGTCGACGTCACCGGCGGCGACGCGCACGCGTGCGACGCGGCGCGTCTCGGGATTCATCGTCGTCTCCCACAGTTGCTCCGGATTCATCTCGCCCAGGCCCTTGAAGCGCCCGACCGACCACGACGCGGGCTTGACGCCTTCCTTCACCAGACGATCCTCGATCGCATCGAGCTCGTCGTCGTCGAGCGCGTAGAGCTTGCGCGCGGGCCGCTTGCCCGCGGGCGGCACGTCGATGCGGTACAGCGGCGGGTGCGCCACCTGGATGTGGCCGTTGGCGATGAGCGCCGGAAAGTGGCGGAAGAAGAGCGTGAGGAGCAACACCTTGATGTGACTGCCGTCGACGTCCGCATCGGCCATGATGATGATGCGACCGTAGCGCAGGTTCTTGAGGTCCGCCGTGGCCGACGACTCGTGCGGATCGACGCCGATGGCCACCGCGATGTCGTGGATTTCGTTGTTCGCGAAGAGACGGTCGCGGTCGACCTCGAACGTATTGAGCACCTTCCCCCGCAGCGGCAGGATCGCCTGATACTGCTTGTCGCGGGCGAGCTTCGCCGAGCCACCGGCGGAGTCGCCTTCGACGAGGAAGACCTCGCGTCGCGTCACGTCCTCGGACTCGCAATCGGTGAGCTTGCCCGGCAGCACGGCCACCCCCGAGCCCTTACGCTTCTCCACTCTCTGCGCCGACTTCAGACGCAACTGCGCCTGCGCGATGGCGAGCTCGGCGACGCGCTTGCCGACCTCGACATTCGCATTGAGCCACACCTCGAGCGGATCCTTGATCGTCTGCGCGACGAGCTTCAGCGCGTCGCGGCTCGCGAGCTTCTCCTTCACCTGGCCCTGGAACTGCGGATCGAGGATGCGCGCCGAGAGGACGAAGTGCGTCTTGGCCGATACGTCCTCGGTCTGCAGCCGCGCGCCGCGCGGCAGGAGGCCGTGATGGTCGACGAACGACTTCACCGCCTCGAAGAGTGCCGCGCGCATCCCGGCTTCGTGCGTGCCGCCCGCTGCGGTGGGAATGAGATTGACGTAGCTCTCGCCGGCGCCGCCGCCGTCCTCGTACCAGCCGATTGCCCACGCCGCGCCTTCGCCTTCCGCGAAGCTGTCGCCGTCCTTGGGTTTGCCGAGGTACGCCTCGCCCGCGAAGATCGGTGCCACCGGCACCGCGCCGTCGGCGAGTTCGGCGAGGTATCCGGTGAGACCGTCGGGGTACGACCACGTCTTCACCCGGACCTCCTTGCTCGTCTCCACGTGCAGCGTCACCGTGACGCCGGGCAGCAGTACCGCCTTGGCGCGCAGCAGACGCTCGAGTTCAAAGAGCGAGACGTCGGGGGCGTCGAAGTACTTGGGATCGGGGTATGCGCGCACCTTGGTGCCGGTGACCTTGGGCCCAACGCTGCCGACGATGGCCAGCGGCTCGGCGACGTCGCCGTTGGCAAAGGCGATTCGCTGCACCTTGCCGTCGCGACGGACCTCGACTTCCAGCCGGCGCGACAGCGCGTTGGTCACCGACACGCCGACGCCGTGCAGGCCCCCCGAGAACCCATACGCGCCTTCGCCGTCGCGCTTGTCGAACTTGCCACCGGCGTGCAGACGGGTGAAGACGAGCTCGACGGTGGGGATCTTCTCCACGGGGTGGAGCCCCACCGGAATCCCCCGGCCGTCGTCCTCGACCGATACCGAGTGGTCCGCGTGGACCGTGACGTCGATGCGCGTCGCGACTCCCGCGAGCGCTTCGTCGGCGGCGTTGTCGATCGCCTCGGCGATGATGTGCGTCGGATCCGCAGTGCGCGTGTACATGCCCGGGCGCTCGCGCACGGGTTCGAGTCCCTTGAGGACGCGGATGGAGGATTCCTGGTAACGACGGGCAGCCATCGACAACGGGCCTGGATATGAACGTGCCGGGAAAAGCGAAGATCGACGAGGGCGGGACGGCGGAATCGGATCGATCTCGCACCTTCGCAAGACGGTCCGCGCAAGGGAGCACCGGCCATCTGCCACCTGGCCTTGCCGCCCCAGCATCTCCTTGGATCACGACGGGAACGACGCGCATTGTAACGCGGGCCGGCGGGCGACCCGCGGCAGGCGACGCATGTGCCTTGATGCGATCCCGCGGGATTTGGCGACGGTGGATCGCAGTCGGGCGCGTCGACGCCGACACGCTTCGATGCCTACCTCCTGCGAGGCGGTACCGCTCGGCAGATGCTTCCCGCGGGCGCGGCATCGTCGCCTGCGCGCACTTGCCGCGAGTGCGTTCCCGGCTGGACGCTGAAGTGCGTGATCTCTTCGATCAGCTTCGCGCCTTCTTCCATCAGGAATTTCTTGAATGCCGACGCCACCGGAGGTAACCGCTTGTTCTTGCGATGCACGACGTACCAGTTGAGCAGCATGGGAAAGCCTTCGACGTCGAGGATCGTGAGGCTCCCGACCTGCCGTTCGAGAGTGACGGTGTGCGCGGAGAGGAAGCTCACGCCCATGCCGGCGATCACCGCCTGCTTGATCGTTTCGGTGCTCGTGATCTCCATCGAGCGGTCGAGCGTCGCCGCCCAGCGGCCGAATGCGAGGTCCATGGCGTTGCGCGTGTCGGAGCCCTTCTCGCGGACCACGAAACGCTCGCGCGCGATCACCGGCTTCCGGATGCGCCGCTTCGGCGCGAGCGGGTGCGAAGGCGGCGCGACGATCACGTACGGGTGGGGCGAAAAAGCCTCGCTGACGACGTCCATCCGGTCCGGCGGGCGGCCCATGATGGCGAGATCGACGAGGTTTTCGGCGAGCCGGTGCAGCACTTCCGCGCGGTTGTGCACCGTGAGATTGAGCTCGATTCCTGGATGGCGCCGCGCGAACTCAGCGAAGATCCGCGGAAAGAAGTAGTCCCCGGCGCTGATCACCGCGGCGTTGAGCGTCCCGCCCGTGTCGCCGCGCAGCAACCGCATCGCTTCCTCCGCTTCGCGGAACTGCTGGATGATGGCCCGGCTGTGATGCAGCATCTCGGTCCCCGCGCGGGTGAGATGCACCTTGCGCCCGACGTGTTCGAAAAGCGGCACTCCGGCGTGCCGTTCGAGCTCCTTGACCTGCGTCGACACGGCCGGCTGCGTGAGGTGCATTTCGCCTGCAGCGCGCGTGAAGCTCAGGTGGCGGGCGACGCACTCGAAGAGCTTGAGCTGACGCAGCGTGGCGTTCTTCACAGGTACGGTGCTTCGTCGCCCATAAGTGTTAGCTTATACCACTCATAAGAAGAATTAACTAGTCTGGATGCTCGGCGTCGCCTACATTCGGCGGCACTCCACGCAACGCGGGAGGGTCTTTACGGTGACGGCGCGCGACGCGCTGCGGGTCGGAGAGGGGGCTCGATCATGAAGATTGCGATCGTAGGCGCTGGGGCGATCGGCGGGTACGTCGGTGCGAAGCTCGCGCTGGCCGGCGAGGACCTGACGTTCATGGTCCGGGGTGCGAGTCTCGCCGCACTGCGCGAGAACGGCATGAAGCTCGTTCTGAGCGACGGTACCGAGCAGGTCGCGCGCGACGTCAGGGCGACCAACGATTACACGGCCGCGGGCCCACACGACATGGTGATACTCGCCACGAAGGCGCACCAATTGGAAGCGGTCGCCGAGGACGTCCCCAAGCTCTTCGGTCCCGACACCGTCGTGGTGACGATGCAAAACGGCATCCCCTACTGGTACTTCCACAGGCACGGTGGCGATCTCGCCGGCAATCCCGTGCGCAGCGTCGACCCGTCCGGGATCATCGCCCGGCGGATTCCGGCGGAGCGCGTGATCGGCTGCGTCGTGTATCCGGCGTCCGAACTCACCGCGCCGGGTGTGGTGCGGCACATCGAGGGCGATCGCTTTCCGGTCGGCGAACTCGATGGATCGATGACTCCGCGCGTTGCGCGCGTGTCCGAATGCTTCACGCGTGCCGGGTTCAAGGCCCCCGTGCTCGACGACATCCGTGCCGAGATCTGGCTCAAGCTCTGGGGCAACCTCACGTTCAACCCGATCAGCGCGCTTACCCGCGCGACCCTCGTCGACATCTGCCAGTACCGCCCGACGCGCGATCTTGCCGCAGCGATGATGACCGAGGCGCAGGCGATCGCGCACCAGCTCGGCATCACCTTCCGCGTCGACCTGGAAAAGCGCATTGCCGGTGCGGAAAGGATAGGCCGGCACAAGACGTCGATGCTGCAGGACGTCGAAGCCGGGCGCGCGCCGGAGATCGAAGCACTGGTCGGGTCAGTCGTGGAATTGGGGCGACTCACGCATACGCCGACGCCGCACATCGACGCGGTCTACGCGCTGACCAAGCTCCTCGCGCAGTCGATCGCGGCGCAG
>JBDHRR010000147.1:0-8154 GCA_039807685.1 Burkholderiales bacterium | reverse complement strand
GCCGCGTACAGCGTGCCGCGCTCGTCGTAGATCGGCAGGACCTCGTCGGCGTAATGGCCTGCCTTCTGCGCCGCGAGGGTGCGCGCGTGACTGCGTGCGGCGTACGCATCCATCGCCGCGCGCGTGATGCCGAAGCGATACGCGAGATTCTCCGCGGTCTGCCCCATGAGCAGTCCGCAGATCGGGTCGGTGAGACCCTTCATGAGCGAGATCACCGGGGCGAGGAACCCCGGACGAAGCTGCGTCAGCAGCGATGCGCGCTGGCCCGCGCTCTTCGCGGCATACCACTTCGACAGCCACTGCACCATCGCGTCGGAGAGGAGGAGCGGCGCGCGCGACAGCGCGTCGACGCCGCCGGCGAGCACGAGCTGCGAGCGACCGGTGCGGATGTTGGCGATCGCCGAGTCGATCGACTGCGTGCCCGATGCGCAGTTGCGCATCACCGTCCAGCCCGGGACCTTCACGCCGCAGCCCATCCGCAGCGCCGCGACGCGCCCGATGTTGACCTCGTCGGCGGATGGCGCGGCACACCCCAGGATCACCTCGTCCAGATCCTCGGGCGCGAAGCGCTGGCGCAGGAGAAGCGCGCGCCCCGCGGCGGTGGCGAGGTCGGAGGCGGAGAACGGGCCGGGGCGATTGCGCGCCTTGAGGAACGGCGTGCGCCGGCCGTCGATGATGTAGATCGGTTCGTTGCTGCGTTCGCTCATGCGTGCCGTCCCGCTACCGTAATCCGCTGCGCCGTATCCAGGCGCTGTCAGGCGACGACGCGCTGGCGTGCCGGCGCGGCGACTCGCTCGACCTTGTCGATCGCCGGCTGCAGCAACGACGCACCGAGGTCCTGGCCGAAGTCGTCCACCGCGATCACTCGCGCGACGAGTGCGTGATGCGTGGCGATGAGGTTCGCCTCGGCCGCGTCGATCACGCCGGCACGCAGGGCACGCTGCGTGAGCTGGCCCGGCGCTGCCTCGGGCGCCATCGCGCCGTCGAGGGTGCCCGCCTTGACCGCCGCGCGGATCTTCGCCTGCACCGGTTCGACCGCGATCGTCGCGGCCAGCGTCCGCTCGAGAAGGGCCACCGGATCGTCGTCGCCGCCGCCGAGGAAGACGCGCGCCGTCAGGCGGTCGCGCGCGGCCGATGGCGCGATCAGGACCTGCGCGACCTCGTGGCCCAGCCGGTCCGACGGCGCCGCGAATCCGCGGCCGAGCGGGAAAACGGTGAAGCGAACGAGCGCACCGATGAGCCGGTTCGGAAAGTTGGCTGCCACGCCCTCGACCGCGCCCTGCATCCTGAACAGCGCGTCCTGCACGGCCCAGTGCAGCAAGGGCGCATCGGCCTCCTGGCGGCCCTCGGCCTCGTAGCGGTGCAGCGTCGCCGAGGCGAGGTAGAGGAGCGAGAGCAGATCGCCCAAGCGCGCCGAGAGCTTCTCCTTGCGTTTCAGCGCGCCGCCCAGCGAGCCCGCCGCGACGTCGGCGAGCAGCGCGAGCACCGTCGAGAAACGCGTGAGCTGGCGATAGTAGCCACGTGTCGATGGCGCGACGTCGCGCGGTGCGGCGGCGAAGCGCCCACCGGTGCAACCCATCACCAGCGTCCGCGCGAAGTTCGACAGCGCGAAGCGCAGGTGACCGAAGAGCGCACGATCGAAGGCTGGCGACGCCTTCGCGACGTCGGGCTCCTGCGCCGCCCGCATCTCCTGCAGGAGATACGGATGGCAGCGGATGGCGCCCTGCCCGAAGATGATGAGACTGCGGGTGAGAATGTTGGCGCCCTCGACGGTGATCGCCACCGGGTGCTGCATGTAGGCGCCGCCGAGAAAGTTCGACGGCCCCATGCAGATGCCCTTGCCGCCGATCACGTCCATGCCGTCGTTGATCGTCTGCCGCGCGCGCTCGGTGATGTGATATTTGGCGATGGCCGTGAGCACGCCGGGCTTCTCGCCCAGGTCGAGCGCGGTGGCGGTGAGGCGCCGCGCGGCGTCCATTGCGTAGAGATTGCCGCCGATGCGCGCGAGCGGCTCCTCGATCCCTTCGAATTTGCCGATCGGCACGCGAAACTGCGTGCGGATGCGGGCGTAGGCGCCGACGCTGCGCGCGGTGAGCATGGCCAGTCCGGCATTCGAGGAGGGCAGCGAGATGCCGCGGCCCGCCGCCAGGCACTCCATCAGCATCCGCCAGCCCTTGCCGATCATCGGCTGGCCGCCGATGACCCACTCCATCGGAATGAAGACGTCACGCCCCGAGTTCGGCCCGTTCTGGAATACCGCATTGAGCGGCATGTGGCGACGACCGATCACGACTCCCGGGTGCGAGGTGGGGATGAGTGCGCAGGTGATGCCGAGATCGTCGACGTCACCCAGGAGGTGCTCCGGATCGTAGGCGCGGAAGGCGAGGCCGAGCAGGGTGGCAACCGGCCCCAGCGTGATGTAGCGCTTGTCCCAGGTGACGACGAGCCCCAGCACGCGCTTGCCTTGGTGCTCGCCCCAGCGCACGAACGCGTGGTCGGGAATCGCGGCGGCATCCGATCCCGCGTACGGATTGGTCAGCGCGAAGCACGGCACCTCGATGCCCTTGGCGAGACGCGGCAGGTAGTAGCGCTTCTGCTCGTCGGTCCCGTAGTGCAGCAGGAGTTCACCCGGTCCGAGCGAATTCGGGACCATCACCGTCACTGCCGCGGTTCCCGAGCGGGTCGAGAGCTTGGTGATCACCTCCGCGTGCGCGTACGCCGAGAAGCCGAGGCCCCCGTATTCCTTCGGGATGATCATCCCGAAGAAGCCCTTCTCCTTGATGTAGTCCCACGCGGCGGGAGGCAGGTCCTTGTGGACGTTGGTCGTCTCCCAGTCGCTCACCATCGCGCACAGCGTCTCGGTCTCGTTGGCGAGGAAGCTCTGCTCCTCGGGCGTGAGCGCGGTCTCGCGGGTCGCGAGCAGGCGTTGCCAGTCGGGCCGGCCGGAGAAGAGCTCACCGTCCCACCAGACCGTGCCGGCTTCGAGCGCTTCGCGCTCGGTCTGCGACATCGGCGGCATGATCCGCCGGTACAGGCGCAGCACGCCGTCGCTGATGAGCGAGCGGCGCAGCGTCGGCACGACGAGCGGCAGTGCGACGATCACGCCGACGACGGCGAGCACCAAAGTGAGCGCGTAGGGAAGGGCATGGGTGAACCAGGCCACTACGAGCGCGAGGGTCGCCGTCACGATCCACGCCACACCCGAGACGTTGCGGTAGGCAAGGCCGAGGGCGACGAGTGCGACAGCAAGGACGAAAAGGGAGGTCGGCATGGCGCGTGCTCCGCAGGTCAGGGTCAGGCGGCAGGTGGCAGGGCGGCGTCGAGCTCGCGGGTGACGTCGCTCAGTTCGGGCAACGGCGCGGTGAGCCCTGCCAGGAGGAACGGCGCGAGCCGGCGCAACAGCAATTCGTCGTTGTCGGTCTCGACCGGATTCAACTCGGCGATGATGCGCAACGCATCGGTCGCCGCCAGCGTGTAAGACAGCGCGCCCATGATGAAGTGCAGCCGCCACGAGAGCTCACGGCGCGGCAATTGCGGCAAGGCGCGCGCGAACGCGTCCTTGAAGCGCGCGATCATCGGCGCGTACTGCGCCGAGAGGAACTGGCGAATGAAGGGTGCCGGATCGGCGTAGGCGCGGCCCACGAGCCGCAGGAAATCCGCGCCGCCGCGGGCCGGATCGCGCGCGAGCTCGAGCGCGGGAATGAGGAGCGCCGCGAGGATCCGCTCGCAACTCAGGACCGCCGGTGCGGCCGCGGCCGTGTAGCGGTCGAGGCGCTCGAGGCGCTGCTGATTCATGGGATCGAGCCGGCGGGTGAGCACCGCCTCGAAGAGTTCTTCCTTGCTGCCGAAGTGATAGTTCACCGCGGCGAGGTTCACGCTCGCCGCCTGCGTGATGAGCCGCAGGCTCGTCGCCTCGAAGCCGTGCTCCATGAAGAGCGCCTCGGCGGCGTCGAGGATGCGGTCCTTGGTCGCCGCCGCCTGCTGGCGGCCGGCGAGTGCAGTGGAATTGATCGGCATGCTGGATCGTGATGCTCTCGAATTGGGCACGCCGCGCCACCGCGCGCCGCCGGATCAAACAAGAGTTTCAATCGTACGTTTGATTTGATTTCGCTGTCAAGCGACGATCGCGGCGGATGCAAGTGGTATCTCCAGCCATCTGCGCGCTCGCCATCGACAGCCAGGGGTACGCGACAGTCGCGCGGCGCCCCCATAACCGGCGCGGGCCGCGCGCGCTGGATAGAATCCGCTCCCTCGACAAGACGACGCCCGCCGTCCGCTGCCAGAAAGCGGCAATCCTGCGCGCGCTTCAGGACACCCGGACCGGTGCATCCGCATCCCCACGACGATCGACGAACCATGGCGGCGCCCAGCGCGGCCGGCCCGCGACGCCGGCCTGGCCCTCCCGACTCCTACGCCTTCGCGATGCTGATCTCGTCGCTGTCGGCTCGCCTCGCGGCAGCCTCCGGCACGGCGGTCGATCGGGCGGTCGACGCCGGCCTCCGCGAGATCCTCGCGTTCTTCGAGGTCGACCAGTGCGGCATCATCGAAGTGCAGTCGGATGTCCGGCAGGCGCGGCTGCGCCATGTCGCGCATCGCCCCGGCGTCATTCCCGCCGCGACGACGCTGGAATACGGCTCGGCATTCCCGTGGACGCACGACAAGACCGTCATTCGGGGTGAATCGTTCGTGCAGCGATGCATCGACGATCTGCCCGCGCATGCCGTCGTCGATCGCACATCGTGCGCGGCCATGGGCATCAACTGCCTCGTCACGATTCCGGTCGGCATCGCCGATCGCATCACCCACGTGCTGTGCCTCACGAGCCCCCAGGCGATCGTCGACTGGCCCGAGCCGGTCCTCGCGATGCTGAAGACCATCGCCGAGACGTTCCTCGCCGTGCTCACCCGTCACAACGCTGAACTCGCGCTGCAAGGCAGCTTGCAGCACCTTGCCGAGGCGCGGCGCGTCGCCGGGGTGGGTAGCTACGTGTGCGACTGGCGTGACGACACGCTCGTCGGTTCGGACGTCGCGACCCGCGTCTTCGGCGTGGAACTCGGCGGCGCCGCGCGAAACATCCTCGCGCATGTGCACGCGCACGACCGTGCCAGGGTGAGCGCTACGCTCGCCGAGAGCATCGCCGCACCAGAGGCGACGTTCGATCTCGAATACCGGATCGTGCGTGGCGACGGAGTGATCCGAACGCTCCGCAGCAGCATGCAGTCGACGCTCACCGCGACCGGAACGCCGCTGCGGACGATGGTCACGATGCTCGACGTGTCGGAACTGCGGGCCGCCGAGCACGAGGCGCAGCAGTTGCGCGCCCAGTTGCGGCATGCCGACCGCGTCGCGCACCTGGGCACGCTGACCGCATCGCTCTCGCACGAACTCAACCAGCCGCTCACCGGGATCCTCGCCAATGCGCAGGCCGGCCTGCAACGGCTCGATGGCGGGAACCTCGACCACGACGAGACGCGTCGCATCCTCGAAGCCATCGTGCGCGACGACAAGCGTGCGGCCGGCGTGATCGCCAACCTGCGCGCGCTGCTCCGCCGCGAGGAAACGCCTCGAACGCACTTCGATCTCGCGGAGGCCCTGGGTGAGGTGGTGGCGCTCTTCCGCAGCGAACTCGACGCGCACGAGGTGTCGCTCGACGCCCGCCTCGCGCCGACGTCCATCGTGTTCGGCGACCGCACGCAGATCCAGCAGATCTTCGTGAATCTGATCGCGAATGCCATCGTCGCGCTCGACCGCGTCCCCACGGGCGCAAGGCATCTCAGCCTCGCGCTCACGCGCCGCGGCCAGCGGGCGATCGTCACCGTCCGCGACAACGGCGACGGCATCGCCCTCGACCAGCTTGCGCACGTCTTCGAGGCGTTCTACACCACCCGTCAGGACGGACTCGGCATGGGACTTCCGATCGCGCGCTCCATCGCGGAGGCGCACGGCGGCGACATTGGGGTCAGGAACCATGCGCAAGGTGGCGCGACATTCACCGTGCGCTTGCCGGGAACTCCCACCGCTCGCTCCGGCACGCAACGGCCGACGACGTCGGGTTCCGAGGTGACGGCGCCGCCCTCCGGGGCCGGACGCGTGTGCATCGTCGACGACGACATGGCGAGCCGCGAAGGCATCGCGCGACTCCTGACCGCGGCCGGATGGACCGTCGCGGCTTTTGCCTCCGCGAAGACTGCGCTTGACAGTGCCGCGATACGCGAAGCGCAGTGCGTGGTCCTCGATGTCCAGATGCCCGACATGTCCGGCCTCGAACTGCATCGCGAGCTCGTGCGCGCCGGCGTCAGCGCACCAGCGATATTTCTGAGCGCCCGGGCCGACGCCGACACCGGCGTCGATGCGATGAAGCGCGGCGCCATGGAATACCTGACGAAGCCGGTGGACGAGCGCGCCCTCGTCGCCGCCGTCCGCGAGGCGCTGCGCCGCCACGGCGATCAGGTGCGGCTCGTCGATGAGCGCGACGAACTCGCGCGCCGGATGGCGCGCCTCACGGCGCGCGAGCGCGACGTGATGCACCTCGTGGTCGCGGGTCGCCTCAACAAGCAGATCGCCGCCGAGCTTGCCATCACCGAATCGACGGTCAAGCAGCATCGGGGGCAGGTCATGGCCAAGATGCAGGTGCGCTCCGTCGCCGACCTCGTGCGAGCCTGTACCACCGCCGACCCCGACGGCGGCGACGCGCCGGCCCGCAGGGGTCCTCCTACCAAGGTCGGATAGGCGGCCGGTCACCGCGCCGGTATCGTTCGCCCCCCGGCCGGGCATCGCGACGTCGTCCGCTGCTTCCGATGCTCATGCCACAACCACCGCAACAGGATCGAATGATGGCAAACCCCGATGCGATCGACGGCAAGCGACGCGACGTCCTGAAGGTCATGGCCGCGAGCGCGCTCGGCGCCACCCTTGGCACGTCCGCTCCCGGTGACGCGGTCGCTGCCGCGGGCGCCACTGCGCCCACCCATTCACCCACCGGTTCGCCC
Organism: Burkholderiales bacterium; assembly: GCA_039807685.1. Classification (GTDB taxonomy): domain Bacteria; phylum Pseudomonadota; class Gammaproteobacteria; order Burkholderiales; family Casimicrobiaceae; genus VBCG01. The sequence goes on along the minus strand of JBDHRR010000147.1, from coordinate 1,165 downwards.
GCCTCCGGCGGCCCGTACAACATCCTGTTCATCCTCACCGACCAGGAACGCCGCTTCCGGCCGGGCGAGCTTCCCGCCGGCTATCAGTTGCCGGCACACGAGCGGCTCGCGAAGAAGGGCATCGTCTTCGAGAACCATCACATCAATTCCTGCGTGTGCACCCCGTCGCGCTCGGTCCTCTATACCGGACGGCACATCCAGCAGACGAAGATGTTCGACAACACGAATTTCCCGTGGATCGACAGCATGGCCACCAGCATCCCGACCATCGGCCATCTGCTGCGTGATGCTGGGTACACCACGGCGTACAAGGGGAAATGGCACCTCACGAAGGAATTCGAGACGGTCAATTCGCTCGGTACGCCGGAGCGGATCTTCACCAAGGAGATGGAGGCGTACGGCTTCAGCGATTACTTCGGCGTCGGCGACATCATCGCGCACACCCGCGGCGGCTACCTGCACGACGGCATCATTTCGGCGATGGGCGTGAGCTGGCTGCGCGGTCGCGGCAAGGAACTCGCGGCGCAGGGCAAGCCGTGGTTCCTCGCGGTGAACCTCGTGAATCCGCACGACATCATGTTCCTGAACACCGACCGGCCCGGCGAGAAGGTGCAGGCGCGCGGCATTCTCGCCGACATCGCGCCCGCGCCGGTCGATCGCCTGTATTCGAAGCAGTGGAGCTTCGAGCTTCCCGCGACCCATGGCCAGCGCCTCGACGCACCCGGGCGCCCGCCGGCGCACGCCGAGTTCCTGCGCTCGCACGACACTCTTACCGGGAACATCGCCAACGAGGACTGGCGGTGGCGCTACCGGCACAACTACTACCTCAACTGCCTGCGCGACGCCGATCGCAACATCGTGCCGCTGCTCGACGAACTCGATGCGCTGGGGCTTGCGTCGAACACCATCGTCGTCCTCACCGCCGATCACGGCGACCTCGACGGCGCTCACCGGCTGCACGCGAAGGGCGCAACGGCGTACCGTGAGCAGAACAACGTCCCGCTGATCGTCGCCCATCCGGCGTTCGCCGGCGGCCAGCGCTGCCAGGCCGTCACCTCGCACCTCGACCTCGCGCCGACGCTCGTCGGCCTGACCAATGCGACCCCGGAGAAGAAGGCCGCCATCACCAAGGACCTCGCCGGGAAGGACTTCTCTACGCTCCTCG
>JBDHRR010000146.1:0-8214 GCA_039807685.1 Burkholderiales bacterium | reverse complement strand
TGGGGGCAGCGAGCGTGGGGGTCGTTCCACTACCGATACTCGAAGATCTTCACCACCCGATGCACGCCCTCGGTCGTGGCGGCGATCTCGCCGGCGCTATCGCCTTCGGCGCGCGTGACGATCCCCATGAGGTACACGACGCCACGCTCGGTCACCACCTTCACTGCCGTGGGCGGAAAGCGGTTGGCCTCCATGAAGCGCGCCTTCACCTTCGAGGTGATGTAGGTGTCGTTGGTGCGCTGGCCCAGCACCGTCAGCGGTGCCACGACGAGTTCGTTGTGCACGCTCGTCACCTTCGGCGTGTTCTTGGCGATGCCGCCGATGCTCACCGCATTGCCCTGGTCGGGCACTTCGCCGGTGAGGAGGACGACGCCATTGAAGCTCGTGACGTTGACGTGTACCTTGTCGCCGTAGAGCTTCATGATCTGGTCGGTGATCTTGAGCTCGATGCTCTCGTCCTCGACCTGGGCGCCGGCGGTGCGCCGGTCGCTCGCCATGAGGGCGGCGCCGCCGGCGGCGCCGGCGACGACCACCGGTACGCAGCCCGACAGCACTGGCACGCCGACGGCCAGGATTACCCCGATGGCGAACGCGGCAATGACGCCGGCGGGCGCGGACGGGCGCGGGGTGTCGACCGGCGCGCTCATGCCTCGTCTTCGGCGTCGCCCAGCAGCGTAGCGTCGACGATGTCGCACAGGCAGTGCAGCATCAGCAGATGCACCTCCTGGATGCGCATCGTCCGCGGATGCGGCACGCACAGGTGGACGTCGCCCGCCGCCAGGAGCTCGCCGATACGCCCGCCGCCCTTGCCGGTCATGGCCACGACGCGCATCTCGCGGGCGTGCGCCGCCTCGATCGCGGCGATCACGTTCCCGGAATTGCCGGAGGTGGAGATGGCGAGCAGCACGTCGCCCTTGGCGCCGAGCGCGCGCACCGATTTCGCGAATACCTGTTCGAACGAATAGTCGTTGGCGACCGCGGTGAGCAGCGACGTATCGGTCGACAGCGCGATCGCCGGGAGTTCAGGGCGCTCGCGCTCGAAGCGGCCGACGAGTTCGGCGGCGAAGTGCTGCGCATCGGCGGCGGAACCGCCGTTGCCGCAGGAGAGGATCTTGCCGTCGCCCAGGAGGCATTCGGCCATGAGCGCGCCGGCGCGGGCGATGTGCGGCGCGAGGACCGCGGCTGCCTCCTGCTTGAGCCGTGCGCTGTCGGCAAAGTGTTGGTGGACGCGCTTTTCGTGATCGATCATGGCGCGGATTCTAGCAGCCGCACGGTACGGCGCCGGGCTCTGCGCAGCGCGGCCGGCCCGCGGCGCCCGTGGTCCGACTGCGAACCGCCGTCAGTCGCGAGCGATGATGTCGCGCTCCCAGACGATCGCGACCGGATCGAGCCGATCGAGCAGGATGGCGTCGAAGCGGCACGCCGGCTCCTGGCCCAGGCGCGCGAGGTAGGCGAGCGATGCGGCGACCATACGCTGCTGCTTGCGCGCCGTCACGCTGCCTGCCGCGCCGCCGAAGTCGTGACGGCTGCGCAGGCGCACCTCGACGAAAACCAGCGTGTCGCCGTCGCGGGCGATGAGATCGATCTCGCCTTGCCGAGTGCGGAAGTTGCGGGTGACGATGGTGAGGCCGCGCCGCTGCAGGTAGTGCGCCGCCAGCGCTTCCGCCTGCGCGCCGCGGATGAGATGCGCGGCGTCAGCGCGGGCCATCGACGGGAACGAGCGTTCCGTCGCGATACACGGCAAAGCGACCCTCGCGCGAGAGATGGCGTCCCTCGAGCGTGACGCGACCGGTCGCGCCATCGAAGCTGAGCCGGTCCGGAGGGCCGTCGACGAATGCGCTGGCGACGCGGAAGGCATCGAGCCCGAGCGCATAGAGCCGGGTCAACGCGTCACTCGGAAACTCGCGCCGCGGCAGGCCGCCGAATTCGATCGCGTTGGGCGTCACGATCCATGGAATCTCGGTGATGACGAGGCCATCGAGATCGCGCACCGTGGCGGTGAGCTGGCCTTCGAACACGAGGGCGCTCGCGTAGGTGGGTAGCGAGCCCATGTACGGCTTCGCGCGCGCCACGTTGATGCCGTCGAGCGCCAGGACCACGGCCGCTGGCGCATTGCGCAGGAGTTCGCGGCGGATGGTCGTCAGCGCTTCCACGGCGCCGTCGTAGCGGTAAGCCATCGGGATGCTGCCGCCCAGGGTCTGCCACTCGCCGGTGAAGGCCGAGGCGAACCGCGACATGAGCGGCGTGCCGCTCGTCACCACGACGACGCTCTGACTCGTCGGCGGGGCCGTTGCTGGCGCTGCCGTTGGCGTCTCGCGGATGCGGCGCGCGATGAGTCGTGCGTCGCTCTCGATCGACAACGGAAAGGTGTAGAGCCGGGCCGGCGGACTCGTCGCATCCTCGAACTGGTTGAGGGCGATCGTGTACGGGATCTCGAGCGCCATCGTCGCGACGACCTTCAAGTCGTCGCGCAGCAGCGGGCCGATGATGACTTTGGCGCCGGCCTGCGTGGCGGCCGCGAAGGCGCCGAGGACGCCGTCGTCGCCGTGCGGGTAGACGCGGATGCGCGCCGTCGAGCGCGCGGCCTCGGCGGCGGCGAGGACGCCGCTGCGCACCGCATCGGCTGCGCGCGCATACGCGGGCGCTTCGAGCGGCAGCACGATGGCGATGTCGACGGTCGGCGGTGCTGGCACCGTGCCGCTCGCTTCGGCGGAATCGCTTGCCCCTGGGGTTTGCGCGACGGACAATGCGGCGGCGCAAGCGAGAAGGCCGGCAGCGAAGCTGCGGACGAGGCGCGCCGCGCGAAGGGCCATCATGGGCAGCGAGGGAACCGGCAGTGAGCGAGATGGGCGCTGTGGAGGGGATACCGGCTACGGCCGCGCCGTTTCGCGCGGTGGCCGGCACATTATATGTGGTGGCCACGCCGCTGGGTAACCTGCGCGACGTGACCTTGCGCGCCCTCGACATCCTCGGCAGCGCCGACGTCGTCGCCGCCGAGGACACCCGCATCACCGCGCGGCTCCTCGCCCGCTACGGCATCACGACGCGCGTCCTCGCGCTTCATGCGCACAATGAGGCGCAGCGCAGCGGCGACGTCGTCGCTCGGCTCGGGCGCGGCGAGAGCATTGCGCTGGTGAGCGACGCCGGCACGCCGGCGATCAGCGATCCGGGCGCTCGTCTCGTTCACGCGGTGCGCGCCGCCGGGCATCCGGTGGTACCGATCCCGGGACCGTCGGCGGCGACCGCCGCGATGTCGGTGGCGGGGGCGAGCGCCTCCGGATTCGTCTTCGTCGGCTTCCTGCCCGTACAGGCCAAGGCGCGGCGCACGCTGCTCGCGAGCGTTGCTGCGCTGCCGTTGGCGCTCGTCGTCTACGAGGCGCCGCATCGCGTGCGCGCGACCCTCGGCGAGCTTGCGCAGGCGTTGGGTGGCAACCGCACGGTGCTGATCGCGCGCGAGCTCACCAAGGCGTTCGAGACGATTGCGGCGATGCCGCTGGCCGATGCCGCCGGCTGGGCAGCGGCCGGTGCGCAGCGCGAGCGCGGGGAATTCGTCCTCATCGTCGATCGCGCCCCGGCGAGCGATTGCGCTGCGCTCGATGACGACCTCGATGCCGAGTGCGCGCGCTGGTTGCCGGCACTGCTGGCCGAGTTATCGCCGGCACGCGCGGCGCGGGTAGCCGCCGCCGCGACGGGGCTCGCGCGCGACGTGCTGTACCGGCGGGCGTTGCAGGCGAAGCCCGAGCGCACCGAGGATTAGACGGTGGGAGCATCGTCGATGCCCGAATTCATCGATCTGTCCTGGCGCGAGCGCCGCGTGCGCATCGAGTACGCCTGGGTCGGCGGCGGCGGCGCCGCCGCGCCCGCGCCGTGCATCGTGTTCCTGCACGAAGGGCTGGGCTCGGTGGCGATGTGGCGCGACTTTCCCGCGCGTCTGTGCGCAGCAACGGGCCGGCGTGGTCTCGTCTACTCGCGACCAGGCTACGGGCGCTCGACACCGCGCGCCGCCGGCGAAGCGTGGGAGCCCGACTACTTGCATCAGCAGGCACAGGAGGTGCTTCCCGCGGTGCTCGCCGCCGTGGGCATCGATGCGCGGCGTGAGCCGCCGTGGCTCTTCGGCCACAGCGACGGCGCGTCGATCGCGCTGCTGTACGCGGCGCGGTTCACCGACGCCGTGGCGGGAGCCATCGTCCTCGCACCGCACATCATGGTCGAGGACGTCGCGCTGGCGGGCATCGAGAAGACGCGCACCGCGTATCGCAGGACCGACCTGCGGGCGCGCCTCGCGCGCTATCACGACGACCCCGACTCGGCGTTCCATGGGTGGAGCGACGCGTGGCTCGCTCCGGCGTTTCGCAGCTGGTCGATCGAACGCGAGGTGGCGGCGATCCGCTGTCCGTTGCTCGCGATGCAGGGCGTCGGCGACGAGTACGCGACGCTCGCGCAGATCCGCGATCTCGCCCGCCACGTGCCGCAGACGTCGCTTCTCGAGATCGCGGACTGCCGGCACTCACCACACAAGGACCAGCCGGAACTCGTCATTCGCGAGACCACGGACTTCATCGCTGCGCATCCGTTCGCACTCCCGCAGCACGGCGGCCGCACCGTCGGCGCATGCGCCGGCCCGAACGGCGCGACGTGATCGGTCGCTAAGCGAGGTCGCGCGCGACGTCGTGCTAGATTGACCGCTTCCAACCGCAATGGAGGCGATCATGTCCAGCGACAAGCAAGCGTCGGTACACTGGGAAGGTCGCGGCAAGGCAGGCAAGGGCACGATCAGCACGGAAACCGGCGCGCTCGACGCGCACCCCTACGGCTTCGCGAGCCGCTTCGCCGACGATCGCAAGGGCACCAATCCCGAAGAACTCGTCGGCGCCGCGCATGCCGCGTGTCTTGCCATGGCGTTCTCGTTCGCCTGCGACAAGGCGGGCTTCGAGACCAGGCGCGTCGACACCACGGCCAAGGTGCGCCTCGTGGCGCAGGGCGACGGGTTCGCGATCGACCGCATCGTGCTCACGCTCGATGCGCAGGTGCCAGGGATCGACGAGACGCGGTTCCAGGAACTCGCACGCGCCGCCAAGCAGGGCTGTCCGCTGTCGAAGGCGCTCGCTGCCGTACCCGAGGTGACGCTCACCGCGACATTGCAGCGATAGTGGCGGCGCTGCATCGGTAACGAGCAGCGACGGGCAGCTTGTCGCCGCGTGCCCGGCCCGAGGCATGGACTACGCGGCCCTCATCACGCACTACGGCTACATCGCGACCTTCGTGGGGACGCTCCTCGAAGGCGAGACGCTGCTCGTGCTGTCGGGAGTCGCCGCGCATCACGGCTATCTCGCGCTGCCTATCGTCGTGCTGGTCGGAGCGATCGGCGCGACGATCGGTGACCTCGTTTTCTTTCTCGTCGGCCGGCACTATGGCGCGCGACTCTTCGAGCGTTTTCCGCGCTTCAGACCGGCCGCGCATCGGGTGCATGCGCTGATCGAGCGCCATCCGGCAATCGCCGTCATCGCCGTGCGCTTCATGTGGGGTGCGCGCACCGCCGGTCCCGCCGTCATCGGCACGACGCGCCTGCCGTTGTCCACGTTCGTCGTCTTCAACGTCGTCGGTGCGGCGCTCTGGAGCACGACCTGGGCCGGCGCTGGCTGGGCGTTCGGCCGGGCCGCCGATCGCGCCCTCGGCAACGTCGTCCGCGGCGAGCGCGATCTCTTCATCGGCCTCGTCGTGGCGATTGTGCTGGTGGCCGGCGCGCTGCACCTGCGGCGGCTGCATGCGCGCCGCCAGGGGTCGTCAGCCGGCGAATAGGCGGCCGACGAGGACGCCGGCGATGCCCGCTGCTGCGGCGATGCCAAGCGTCTGCAAGGTCGTGGCGAGGATGCGTCGCTTGCCGATCCGCGCTCGCGCCACGCCGAGGATCACCAGCACCAGCGCCGTGGCAACGATCGAGGCGTAACGCGCCGGGCCGATCGGCCACAGCAGGAATGGAAGCACCGGCACGAGCGCGGCGACGAGGTCGGCGACGAACATCCACAGCGCGTGCGCGAGCGGGCTCGCACCATCGTCGGCGTCGCGCTTGCCGTAGGCTTCGCGCAGCGCCTCCGACAATTCTGGATGCTCGCGTTCGATGCTCGACAGCGCGGCGATGGCCGAGGGTGCGGCGCCGGCCTCGAGCAACCGCGTGCGAATGTCGACGTCGTCGTCGAACAGCGTGGGATCGGGCACGGCGTTGCGCAAGCGCGCGGCACGCGCCTGATCGCGAGCCGTCTCGGCATCGAGATAGGCGCCGGCCATCATCGAGACCGCTGCCGAGATGGCGCCGGTGAGGCCGGCGAGCACGACGACGCGCGCATCGTTGGTGCTCGCGGCGACGCCGAAGACGAGTCCGAAGATCGAAACAGTGCCGTCTTCCATGCCGAAGACGATGTCGCCGAACGAGGCGTGAAACGAGCGGACGATGCGTGCGGCGAGGGCGGCGCTGGCCGGTCGGGTCGACGCTTTCACCGCGGGGTTCTCCGATCGCGCGGCGCTGGCGTCGCGCGCGAGGTGCGCATCACGACGGCTATTCCGGGCGATTGCCGGCGACGGGGGGCGCCGCGCCGCGCAGTTGCGCGCGCAGCGTCTCGATCTCGCTGCGCAAGCGCTGCACTTCTTCGATGAGTTCGGCAGTGCGCCGCAGTTCGCGGGCATCGAGCAGCGTGTGGATCTCGGCGCGCAGTTCCACGAGATCGTGCTGCAGCGCCTCGCGCAGGCGCGTCTCCTCGCCGCCCATGACGAGGGCGACGACGTTGGCGGTGAAGAGCGTCATCAGCGCGACGCCGACCAGCACGGTGAGCGCCGCGAGCAATCTGGTGCCATTCGTCGACGGCACGATATCGCCGTAGCCCACCGTGGCACCGGTGATGAAGGTGAGCCACAGGCCATCGGCGAAGCTGTGGATCCGCGGATCGAGCCAGAAGAAGAGGGCGCCCAGGAGCAGCACCGTGAGCACGGCGATGCCGACCAGCATCGGTGCGCCCTTGCGCGTGAAGAGGATCCGGAATTCGGTCGCGGTGCGCACCACGACGAGGATGGCGACCGCGGCGCGCATCGCGCGCACCACGGCGATCCATTCGGTCGCGGCGCCGAGGACCGCGGCGGCGGCACCGAGGACGATGATCACGTTGAGCCAGTTCTCGAGGAGATAGCGGACGGGCTGGCTCGACAGCCACATCATCCACGCGAGTTCGCCCAGGAACGCGACGAGGATCACGAAGTCGAGCAGCGCGGCGGCTTGATGCCAGAGCGGATGCAGGTCCGACGACGACAGGAGATACGCCGGCACCGACAGCAGCGCGATGCCGACCATGAACCAGTGCAGCCGGTTCTGCCAGCCGCGGGCGCGTGCATTGTCGTCGGGACTGATCCCGGCGAGGCCGATCCAGGCTAATGGGGTATGCGCCATGCAGGACGGGGGCGAGACGTTGGCCCGGATGATGCGCGGGCGCCGCGGATCGCGTCAATTGCGACCGTGCGGCGCGCCGCGGCCTCCGGATGCTGGCCGCGATCAGCGCTCGATTCGACACCCGCCGTAGTCGCAGACCACCGGCGACCACGCGCGGCCGTCGGCGCATACGATCGCGAAGCGCTCCTGCCCGGCGGCCTTCTCCGTCAGCGCGGCAAGTGGCGTCGCGCAGCCGTTCGCGCGGGCGAGATCTTGCGCGCTGAGAAGCCAGCGCGACGCGATCGGCGCCGTCGCCTTGACCGGCGGCGTGGACGGGACGCCGCGCCGCTGCCGCAGTTTCTCCTCCGCGTCACTGGTACGGCGATAGCCCTTCGCCTCGTAGTCGCGCACGCAGGCCTCGTCGCTCGCCTGCTCGGTCGAGCGGCCCTGCATCGAGCCGATCGTGTTGCCGCCGCAGCGCACGACCTCGCCGGTGGCGTCGTCACGCAGGAGGATGACCGGTGTTGCACAGGCGCCGAGCGTGACGACGATCGCCAGCACCGGCAGCGTCAACGGAACCGACAGGGACGGCGCGCGCATCGGCGAAAGCCTCGCGATCGTGGATGGGAGTGGGCCCGGCTGGACTCGAACCAGCGACCAAGGGATTATGAGTCATGGCCAGTAGGTGCGGTGGATTGTTGCACGTTATTGGAATCAACGGGTTATCCGTGGTCGCGCGTTGTGGATTGTTGGCATTTTCCCGGGTCACTGTCCCGCCAGTGTCCCGCCAGCAGGCGCTA
>JBDHRR010000145.1:0-8294 GCA_039807685.1 Burkholderiales bacterium | reverse complement strand
CGATTGGCATTGTCCAGGGCAAGTCCCTATGTTGTCGGTGTGCCCTCCATCACGAATGCGGGGCATCGCAACGACACCAAAGGAGAACACCATGGCCACCAGCCACACCGTCGAATTCGCTGCCAGTCACGCCGCCGGCGCCTCGCGTCCCGCCGCGGTTCGCGCACCTCAGGCCAACGGCCGCAGCCGCGGCCGCAATCGTTTCGTGAAGCTTCTCGCCGACATCGTCGGTGCAATGCGCGAAGCGCGCGAACTCGAGATCCGCATGCTCGGCAACGATCGCTTCCGTCGGATCGGCGAAGCCTGATCGAGCGGCGGTCAGATCAACCCTTCGAGGACCTGTACGTCGACCATCGTTCCGGTCGTGAGGTCGCCGCTGGCGGTGGGCAGTACGATGAAGCAGTTCGCGCGCGACATCGACGACAGGATCGCCGATCCCTGCTCGCCGGTGGGGCGCACCTCGTAGCCGTCCGCGGCAGCTGCGAGGATTCCGCGCTGGAACTCGACGCGGCCCGGCAGCTTGCGGATCGGCGCCGCGAGGCGGGCCTTGAATCGCGGTACGGGTTGCACGTCGCGCTCACCCTGCAGGACCCGTAGCGCATCGCGCACGAAGGCGTAGAAGGTGACCATCACCGCCACCGGGTTGCCGGGCAAGCCGAAGAAGTGCGCGCCGCCGACGCGGCCGTAGGCGAGCGGGCGCCCCGGCTTCATGGCGAGTTTCCAGAACACGACCTCGCCCAGCTTGTCGAGCAGCATCTTCACGTAGTCGGCCTCACCCACCGACACGCCGCCCGAGGTGATCACCACGTCGGCGTTGGCTGCGGCCATCGTGAAGGCTGCCTCCAGTTGCGCCGGCACGTCGGGCACCACCCCCATGTCGAGCGCGTCGCAGCCCAGCCGTTCGAGCATGCCGAAGAGCGTGTAGCGGTTGCTGTCGTAGATCTCGCCTTCGCGCAGCGCCGAACCGACCGAACGCAACTCGTCGCCGGTGGAGAAGAAGGCGACCCGCAGGCGGCGGTACACGCTGACCGCGCCGATACCGATCGACGCCAGCATGCCGAGTTCGGCCGGGCGCAGCGGCTGTCCGCGTTCGAAGACGACCTGCCCGGCAGCGAGGTCCTCACCGGCCAGGCGCCGATTCTGGCCGACCTTGGTCACCGCACCGGCACCGATCGTGACGCCACGTTCGCTCGCCTGCGCGCGCTCCTGCATCACCACCGTATCGGTACCGCCCGGCATCACTGCGCCCGTGAAGATGCGCACGGCCTCGCCTGCCCGCACCTCACCTGCGAAAGGCCGTCCCGCGAACGATTCGCCGATCCGCCGCAGCGTGGTCGCACTGCCGGGCACGAGATCGGCGAAGCGCAGCGCCCAGCCGTCCATTGCCGAGTTGTCGTGACCGGGAACCGCGATCGGCGAGACGATCGGCTCGGCGAGGACGCGACCGAGTGCCGCACGAACGTGCAATCGCTCGACGGCGGTGACCGGCGAGAGGAACTGGCGGATGAGGGCCTGTGCCCGTTCGACCGGCATCGAGTTGGGATCGTAATCGTCGGCGCACGAGGCGTCGCGCAGCGAGGGCGGTGATGTCATGACGTGTCCTTGCGAGTCGGCGGGGGTGGCGCCTTGAGCCTGAGGGCGGGGCGCTCGATACCGTGCCACGAGGCCGCGGCGACCGCCAGCGAGATCGGCAGTGCCAGCGCGAACATGCCGAGCGGAGAGATGGACGGCAGTCGCTCGACGATGGTTTGCTGGATCGGAAACGAGTAGACGTACAGGCCGTACGAGTAGTCACCGCCGATTGCGAAGCGCGGCCATTGCACCGCCGGATGATAGGCGACGACGAGCACCATGTAGGCCAACAGCGGCGAGAGCAGCACGCCGCGCGTGAGGCCCAGCGGATTCCAGACGACGAGCAGCAGGGCAACGAGCGCCGCGACGAGCGAGATCGGCAGCGAGTCGTGCCACACCGCGGCGAGCGAGCCCAGACCGAAGAGCAACGCGAGTTCACGCACGACGAGCGTATTGGGCACGAGCGGAAAGAGATCGGGACGCGCGGCGAAGAGCACCGTCAGCCCGAGAACCACGGCGAGCCATGCCTGCCGGCGGCGCAACAGTGTGACGCTGCCCGCAACGAGCAGGACGACGTACAGGCGCAGTTCGATCGGCAGCGTCCACAGCGAGCCGTTGACCTCGTGCGGAAAGGGATTGGTCGCGAACGCTCCCGGCAGCCGATAGACCATCTCCCAGCCGAGTGCCACGCGCCAGGCGTAGTCGAGCGTCGCCGGATCGGTGAGGAAACTCGGCCACGCGAGCGGGCTCGACAGGCCTCCGAGGATGATCGTGAAGAGCGTCGCCGCGACGAGCGCAGGATAGATGCGCAGCACGCGCGCGCTCACGAACGACGGCACCGACGCGCGACCGAGCCAGCTGCGGGTGACGAGGAAGCCCGAGATCACGAAGAATATCTTGACCCCGAGCGCGCCGAAGTTGAGCTCGTGCGCGAGGTTCCACAGCGGCTCGTCGGTCCAGCGCCCGGTGAGCGCGTAGCAATGGAACAGCACCACGGATCCCGCGGCGAAGAGGCGCAACAGATCGAAATTGTTGGCACGTCCCGTCGCGATCGCGGCGAGTCGCGGGGCCGCGAGCAGCGACGCGCCGGTCACGGCGCCGCCGCCGCGAGTTCTTCCGGCGTGTTGAGGTTGCGAAACGCGGCGTCGTCGTCGAAATCGACGATCACGGACGCGAGCGTGGCTTGCCAGGCGTCGACCTTGCGGCCACCCGACTGCAGATAGGTCTCGAGGCTCGGGTAAACGGCGTGTCGGTCGTAGAGCGCAAACACCGGCTGCGATCGCGTTCCCGTGTGCGCCACGGCCGCGAGCGCGCGAGGTGCCGCGCCCAGTGCCGCGGCGAGCCGTACGACGAGATCGGTCGGGAAGTAAGGCGCGTCGCACGGCACGCTGACGAGATAGCGCGTCGTCGCGCGCGCGAGTGCGGCGTGAACGCCGGCGAGAGGGCCCGCGAAATCACCGAACGCATCGGTCGCGACCGGATGGCCAAAGGCCGCGTAGCGATCGAGGTTGCGATTGGCGCTGATGACGACGGCGCCGACCTGCGGTGCGAGCCGGAGCAGCACCTGGGCGACGAGCGGCTTCCCACCGAGCAGCACGAGCCCCTTGTCGGCGCCATCCATGCGCCGGCCTCGTCCGCCGGCCAGCACCGCGCCGGTGATCGCGTCGCGGTCGATCGCGTCGTGCGGCGCCATCGCGCGCTAACCGCCGATGTAGCTCATCTCGATCTTGGCGGACTTCGCGGTATGCTCGGTGCGCAGTTCCGAGTAGCGGTCGCTGCGTTGCCGCCAGATCGCGGCGATGGCGCGGCGCAGCACCTCGTCATCGCCGCCGTTACGCACGAGCTCGCGCAGGTCGAACCCGGAGTTCGCGAAGAGGCAGGTGAAGAGCTTTCCCTCCGTCGACAGCCGCGCCCGCGTGCAGTCGCTGCAGAAGGCCTGCGTCACCGACGCGATCACGCCGATCTCGCCGTTGCCGTCGGTATAGCGCCAGCGCTCCGCGACCTCGCCGCGGTAATGCGGATCGACCGGGGCGAGCGGCAATGTCGCAGCGATGCGCGCGATGATCTCGCGCGCGGGCACCACGTCGTCCATGCGCCAGCCGTTGGTGGCCCCCACGTCCATGTATTCGATGAAGCGCACGATGTGACCCGTGCCGCGGAAGTGCCGGGCCATCGGCACGATCGAATCGTCGTTGGCGCCGCGCTTGACCACCATGTTGATCTTCAGCGGTGTCAGGCCGGCCGCCGCTGCCGCCTCGATGCCTTCGAGCACGCTGGCCACCGGAAAGTCGACATCGTTCATCGCGCGAAACGTGGCGTCGTCGAGCGAGTCGAGGCTCACGGTGACGCGCGACAGTCCCGCCGCCTTGAGGTCGCGCGCCTTGCGCGCGAGCAGCGCCCCGTTGGTGGTGAGCGTGAGGTCGAGGTTGTCGGAGATCGCGCGCAGCAATTCGACGAGGCGCTCGATGCGGCGACGGAGCAACGGCTCGCCGCCGGTCAACCGGATCTTGCGCACACCCAGGTCCACGAAGATCCGCGCCACGCGCGCGATCTCCTCGAAGCTCAGCAACGCCGCGTGCGGCAGGAACGCGTGGTCGCGGCCGAAAACGTCCTTCGGCATGCAGTAGACGCAGCGGAAGTTGCAGCGATCGGTGACCGAAATGCGCAGGTCGGCGAGCGGACGTCCGCGAGCGTCCTCGATCGGGCCCGTGCCCTCGGGTCGACCCGAGGCGTCACGGACGAGCGCGTCCAGTTCCGCCTCACGTTCCCGGCTGCGCAGGTCCTTCAATGGAATGGTCGTGGTCATGAGCTCGGCACCCGTCGAAGATGGTAGCAGAGCGCGCATTGCGCAAGACTTGCGGCAGGTCATTGCTGCCGGTATTGGAACCTGTTACGAGAGCATTGGCGGTAGCCGGAACACGCACCGATTGGGAGCGTGGTGCACTGCAATAGTGCAAATTTTGGTTGCGGGCTGCCGGGCGAAGTGGGACAATCGCCGCCGTTCGCCGGGGAAACCCGGCAAACGGCACACGTCGGGAGGAGAGGGAAGCCGCGAGGCGTCTGCAAAAGGGGAGCAGGCACCGCTGTACGGCGCGGGTTGCAGGAGGAGGCTGGAGCGAAAAGAAGGCGATCCGGGCAAGCCCGTCGCGGGCTCGTCACGGGGCGAAGCAAGAACAAGCGTTGCAGGGTCAATCCAGCAGCGAGTCGAACAAAGTCACGCCGATATATCGCACGACGATATCCACGGGGGCCCAGGCGGTCCCCGTCTTTTTTGGGCAGCGCCCGGCAGTGTCCGTTCGTGGCCGATCGTGTTGCCCCGCGGCCCCGCGGCGCTGCGACCCCCTGACGCGGCAACGCGCCGACGGACCGCGCGTCGATTCAGCGCAGTTCGGGGTCGCGCTGGTTCACGAAGATCAGCACGCCCAGGATCGCCATGTAGAACTTGAAGGCCGCCTCCTGGCCGTTCCAGGTCTTCGATTGCCACATCACGAACCACTCGCCGCCGATCACCATGAAGCCGAAGAACCAGACCATGAAGCCGACGGTAGCACCGGCGACCACCCATCTTTTCGCACGCTCGAACTCGGCGCTCGACTCGTTGCGCGCACGCCACAGCGCCGCTGCCCCGATCAACAGCAGGACGCAACACAGACCCTCGCCGAAGATGATGATCCAGTAGCCCGCGTGCCACAGTGCCGGAGTGGTGATCGACCGGTCCCTGAGCGCATTGCCCGGGAACGTCGTATCCATGCTCAACACGTGCTGGACGAACGCGAAGTTCGATCCGTAATCGGTGATGTTGTTGAAAGTGACGAGGAAGGCGAAGAGGCCCAACCCCAGCGTCATCACCGCCTTCGCGCTACGCGTGATCAGCATCTGATTCCTCCATGGTGTGATTGGAAAGGATCGGCGATGCGCGCGGCATGCGGTGCCTTTGCTTTGCTGCGGTGCCGGCCCATACTACGACCGCATGTCGACCACGACAACCGCAGCGCCATCCGTGCCGACCGAACTTGCGTGGACCGCATCCGCGCGTGACGAGATCAGGCGCCGCGGATTGGACGCGGCTGGATCGGCGTTGATCCTGCCGGCAGACGTGCAGGTCGACGACTATGTCGAGTTGTCCGGCGACCGAGGCGCGAGCACGTTCATCGTGCGGCGCCGATTCTGGCGCCGTGGTGCGGACGGCACCCCAGTGCTGCGCATCGAACTCGACCATCCGCCGCGGCCCAGCGGATTGCGCTGAACGCCGGGTGCGCGCATTCGTCGAGCGCGCCGGGTCGCGATTGCGCTAGAATGCCGGGCTACGCGGAGAGCTGGCCGAGTGGTCGAAGGCGCCTGACTCGAAATCAGGTATAGGGCAACCTATCGGGGGTTCGAATCCCTCGCTCTCCGCCAGACCATTTCCAAGTCATTGATTGGTAAGGTGTAATAGAAACGGGTTGGAAGTCAAGCTGTCCCAAAGTGGTGACCCGGATTCCGTCGTGGAATGCGGTTGCCGATGGACTGTTTCGCTTTCCTTACCGCGCGCGTGGTCACGCTTGTCGGCGTACGCCGCGCACCTCGTCGCCCATCTCCGAGCGGCGCCTCGGCGCCCGGTAATCGCCGTTCGCGCCGTGCGCGTGGACGACGCGGGCGCGGATACGCGCGTGCGTGCGTCGGCGCGAGAGCGGAATCGAATCCGTCCGACGCCGACCGCGTGACCGGTGCGCCGCTTCCGGACGTGGTCGGCAGAATCCGCGTCCGAGGACGACCGGCCCGCAGCGGGGGCCTTGCCTGAGCGCGAGCGGCTGAGGCATGACGACCTGTATTCGCGATGAGGGCAATCGATATTCCCAGCGTCTTCGACGAAGAATGCCTGCTTACCCGACGTTTCCGCCAATGAATCCGCGAGCGTTGAGCTCCGACTCACCCTCCCAGCGATACGCAACCAGTGGGCCGCCATTGCCGGCACTGTAGTCGACGCAGGCAACGTGCGGTGCCAGCGGGCCCGGCACACCTTGACACCAGTAGTGACCGAAGAAGACCGGAACGTCGCCGGGGTACCCGAGCTGCGCCGATGCCGGAATGGGTAAATCGGGCAAGGTAGCCTGCGCTGCCGGATCGAGGATGGCCGCCGAGCGGTACGTGGTCGCGTTGGCGTCCCACCATCGCACGCGGACGTTATCGTGGGGATTCCCGTCCTTGTCGTGAAATTGGTGTCCTGGAGGAAGATCGACTTCCAGGCCCTTGATCAGCGTTTCGATCGCTCGGTATTCCATCGACCCGTCGCGACTGGCCGCAACCACGAGCGCCGGGTCGAGTCGCCTTCCCGGCTTCAGGTGGGGTTCGATGTCGGCCATGGAGCCGGGATGCCAGCACGCGTGGATCACGCGAAGACCGGGCAGGTCGAGCCACAGTGGCAATGTCAGGAACCATTCGACAAGTTCCGCGTGCAGGGTCGGGTCGTCTTCAGTTTCCGTCAGGAAGGCTTGGTGCTGGCCGCGGTTCTTGTCCGTATGGCAACGCAAATGGTGACCGCTGGATTCGGGGTCCGGCATGTACCACGCGATGGCGTTGAATTCGTGATTGCCCATCACCGCCAGTGCGGTACCGGCGTCGAGCATCTCCCGTACGATGCATATCGTCTCCAGTTGTCCTGGCCCGCGGTCAATGAAGTCGCCGACGAATATTGCGGTGCGGTCGGGGTGGCGCCACGCGCCAAGGTGATGCCGGTAGCCGATCTTGCCGAGGAGGGCCGTGAGCTTTTCCGCGTGGCCGTGGATGTCGCCGATGATGTCGTAGCACATGGTTCAAAGTCTACGCATTATCAGGCTCACTGGATGAGCGACATCCGGCAAAGGGGCGACGTACGGCAACGACGTGACCCTATCTTCTGCGCAACATGACCGTCGAATGGGCCAATGGCTACCGATCGGGCTCACGCCATGAGCCACGGAGCCTGCATCATGGTCTCTTGTCGCGCAACGTCGGCGCGGCGCAACCGAGAAGACCATGCCCAGCGAAACCACGAGCAAGAACGATCCGGCCGGATTCCGGCTGCTTCTTACCCCTGACCGGGCGGCTTTGACCGCCGGTGGCCCGACCACGGTGCGCGTGCTCGTGCGCATGCAGGCGCCCGACGCCCCGCCAGGAACGGCCCGACGCGCACCCTTGCATCTCGCGCTGGTGCTCGACCGCTCCGGGTCCATGAGCGGCGCGCCTCTCGAAGAGGCGAAGCGCTGCGCCCGCAATATCATCGACAGCCTGGCGCCTGGCGATCGCGCTGCGATCTTCGCCTTTGACAATCAGGTCCAGCGCGTCGCGCCGCTCACGTCGGCGGCGGACAAGCTGGCCCTGTCGGCCGCCCTTGCCGGCATTCACGCTGGCGGAAGGACAAATCTGCACGGCGGCTGGCGCGCCGGCGCGGACGAGCTATTGACGAATCTCGCCGGCAGGGACGTTCACCGCGTGATCCTGCTGTCGGACGGCTGCGCCAATGCGGGCGAGACCGGACTCGAACAGATCGCCGTGCAGTGCAAGACGCTCGCGCAAGGTGGCGTCACCACCTCGACGTACGGGCTCGGGAACGAATTCAATGAGGCATTGATGCTGGCGATGGCCACGGCCGGGCGCGGAAATGCCTACTATGGGCAGAGCGCCGCCGACTTGGCCGAGCCGTTCGCGGCGGAGTTCGCGCTGCTGACCAGCCTCTGTGCGCGTGGTCTGGTGCTCAAGGTCAA
>JBDHRR010000144.1:0-8302 GCA_039807685.1 Burkholderiales bacterium | reverse complement strand
CTGACGAAGTTGACGTCGGCGGCGTGGCTCGCGAGCCACAACACCAGTTCGTCGAGGAAGAGGATGACCGCGTCGTAGCCCAGCGCCTGCGCGTGGCGGCTCATGATGCTGAGCCCATCGTCGAGCGAGACGAACGACTCGCCGCTGCCCGCAAGGCTCTGGTAGGCCGAGAAGAACTGCGTGATGAGGTCGCCGACGAGGCGCGAGCGCTCCTCGCCGTGCGGCGGCTCGAGCATCGCCGCCTCGAAGGCGGCCGCGTCCCAACCGCTGTCGAAATCGCCCCAGCCGCCACCACCGTCACTGCCGACGCCCTTGTTCAACTGCGCGAAGAACGTCGCATCGCCCATGCGCTCGCGCAGCTCGCGTGCGTCCTTGAAAAGTCCCTCCGCGAGATAGAAGCCGGGGACGGGCGCCTTGGGGTGCACCTTGCGCACGTACTCGGCGTACTGGCCGAGGATGGCCGATTCCATGTCGCGCGCGCCGATCATGTGATAGGGCACGAGCAGGAACTTGCGGCCCTCGGTCCAGCCGTGGCGCGCCACCACGTCGGCCAACTCGGGGATGGAGCGCGCCTGCGTGTTGCCGGCGAGCAGCAGGTTGAGCACGGCCATGAAGTGGCTCTTGCCGGAACCGAAGCTGCCGTGCAGGTAGGCCGCCTTGCTCGATCCGGTTTCAACCGCCTGCTGGATGAAGCCCAGGGCGTTGCCGAAAGCGTCGACGAGTTGCGGCGTCACGACGTAGTCGCGCAGCGTCTGCTCGGCGTGGGTGACGCCTTCGGCGAGCTTCAGGACGAAGTCGCCCTGATGCACGCGCTCCGGGATGGCGATCAGATCTTTCAGCAACGACATGGATAAGCTCCCACCCCACAGCACGCCTCTTGGGGCGGATATGTTGGGCCAGTGAACGTATGGCTGAAATGTGTTAAAAAACCAATGAGAAATTTAACACGATAGCCTCGGCGAGAACCTTCCAGAGTCATTTCGTCAGCAGCTCGAACAGCCCCCGGTTGACGAAATAGACCTCCCGACCCATCTTCTGGCCGTACAACACACCCAGCCGCTCGAGTGCGCGCAGATACTTGGCGCAGGTCTGCCGGGTGCCCATTCCCGCCCGCTCCAGGAACTGGATCTTGCAGTACGGCTGCCGGAAGATCTGCTCGATCAGGTCCTTGCTGTAGACGCCCGGCGCTTCACGCTGCACCCGCTCACGCACGGTTTCCATCAGCTCCAGGATTTCCGTGATCTGCCGGCGGGTGCGCAGCGAGGTCTGCTCCACCGCGTCCAGCATGTACAGAACCCAGTCCGCCCAGGCCCCTTCCTCAGTCACGCGCCGCAGGCCTTCGTAGTAGGCCGGTTTGTGATCGATGATGTAGCGCGACAGATAGAGCACCGGGAGATTGAGCAGCCCCCGGTCCACCAGATACAGGATGTTGAGGATGCGTCCGGTACGTCCGTTGCCGTCCGGGAACGGGTGAATCGCCTCGAACTGATAGTGCACAAGCGCCATCTTGACCAGCACATCGAGGTCGTCCTCGGCGTGCATGAAGCGTTCCAGCTCATGCAGCTTGTTCCGGATGACGGTTTCGCCTTCGGGCGGCGTGTAGATCGTTTCCCCGCGGTTGCTGACGATCCGCGTCCCGGGGGTTCGGCGGACGCTGAACTCGGTCTGCTTGATGAGCTGCGCGATTTCGACGAAAAGGCCGGTGGCCAGTGGTCGCCGTTCGATCTGCCGGAATCCATGGTTCAAGGCCTGCCGATAGCGCAGAACCTCCTTGGCTTCCGGGCTGGCCGGTCGGGCCTCGTCCGACGCCGCCTTGAAGAGCTCGTCGTTCGTCGTCACGATGTTCTCGATCTCGGACGACGCGCGCGCCTCCTGGAGCACCAGACTATCGATCAACATGGCCTGATTGGGCATCCGCTCGGCCATGCCCTTCAACTCGGCCAGCGCGCGGCTGGCAGCGATCGCCTTCTTCAGAACGGCCGGCGTCTCCACTTCCGCGGCGGGCGGCAGCGATGGCAGGTCGTTGAACGGTGTATTGCGATCGAACATGGGTCAACCCCTCGATGGCCGGGTGACGAGCTCCAGCATCGAAGGCGGAATGCCTTCGTCCTTCACGATGCCGTCCGCCGCCGGCCGCGCCGCGCGGTCGTCGTTGCGGGCTTCCACGCGCGAAGATCGTCCAGCGTGAATCCGAGCGCGCGCGCTTCCTCAGCGACGAAGCAGCGGTAGTACGTGCCCATGCGTTCGCCGTAGGCGGGATCGATCTCGTTGTGCCACTGTTCGAGCCAGGGCAGCAGTTCGAGCAGGCCGGCGAGCAGCGGCGCGAGGCGCGCGGGCTCCCAGCCCTCGTTATCCTTCATCTCGACGTAGCAGGACGCGAGCGCGGTGGCCTGCTGCAGGTGGTTCCAGCCGGCCCAGGCGACGGGCAGGCTGCCGTCGGCGCCGCGCTCGCAGCCGGGGTAGCTCACCCAGCGTTCCTTGGGGACGTCGAGGCCGCCGCGCAGACGCCAGAAGTCGGTCTTCAGGAAATCCTTGCCCTGGTACCTGGGCGGCACCGGGATCTTGCCGACGGCTTCGCCTGCATCCTCGCGACGTTGCAGCGCCCAGGTGTCCTCCCACTGCGCGCGCTTGCGCAGGCCGGTCTCGGTGTAGCGCAGCACGGGCAGGAAGGGCACGGCTTCGCTGGGAACGAGGTCCGCGACGACCTGTGCCAAGTCGAACCCCGCGTGACCGGCGTACAGCTCGGCGATCTGCATGAAGCCGGCGTCGGTGCGCACGGCGTCGGCGAGGCGGCTGACGGTGGCGAGGCGCGGCGGCTGGTCGGCGCTTGCGGGCCAGAGCTCGCGCCCTTCCAGCCGATCGAGGAGCCAATCGCGCAGCGCCGCACGTTCGAGGTCATCCCAGGCCGGCGTATTCCAGCGCCGCTTGAACTCGGGGCGCTCGATCAGCGCGATGTTGCGGTCGCGCTCCATCCGTTCGACGCGCCGCTGCACGAGCTGGCGGTAGTCCTCGGGCCAGTGCAGCGGGATCTCGGTGATCGATGTGGAGCCGTGGCGCTCGAACCAGGTCGTGGTCTCGCGGCCGGCGGCGACACGGCGCGCGAGCACGATCTCGAAGGCGCGCTCGCCGAGCCGCACTTCGGGTGGCGGTTCCGCGCTGCGCAGTTGCGCATCGGGCTCGAGCAGGCCGTAGAGCGCGTAGCACTGCCAGTCGAGTTCTTCCTGCCACGCGATGGCCTGTCGGCGCAGTGCAGCGTTGCATTCGCGCGCGCCGTCGAGGGTCTGGCGCGTGGGCGGCGGCTGCGCACTACCGTCCGCGGCGCGCAAGAGCGCGGCGGGCAGGCCGGCGTCGATCTCGCGCGCCAGCGCGTCGAGCGTGCGGGCGAGGGTGAGCGGGCGTTGCGGCGGCAATGGGAACTCGGCTACTTGAGAGGCGTTGTGCGCATAACGCAGCTCCCACTTCTCGTCCGAGATACCGCCGCCGATTCCTCCGTTGCCCTTGTTGAAACACACCTGCTTCAACCAGAAGCACGCCACCGACGAGTTCAGCAGCCCGAGCAGCCCCAGGTGCTCGTCCTCGCTCGCGCCCTCGGGCAGCTTGATCACCGGCGCGGTCTGCTTGAAGACCTTGCCGCCGCGGTCGAGGACGAAGTGGTTGTGGGTGGCGACTTCGGCGAAGGTGAGGCTCAGCGGATGGCGATACTTCGACGGTACCCAGCGATACCAAGTCCACCACTTGTCTCCGCACTCCTTCCTGGTCTTTCCACCAAAGGAGATGACCCCTTCGAGCGTCGAGCGATACGGCCAGAGATAGCGCGCCCAGGGTTGGTCCGGCTCGAGCGACACTGGCTCGAGGTCTTGTCCGTAGGGAACGAACGCGTTTTCATCACCCCGCACCGCGTAGTCGCGAACTGCGTCGCCGACGACAAAGCGGCGAATCACATTCGCCGGTAGCTTGGCGCGGTGCAATGACGATGCCGGTGCGCTGAACACTTCGTCGGCGCCTGTGAAGCTCGCAAAGCCGATCGACTCGGCGACGCCATCCAGCCGCTTCTTGCCCTCCTCGAGCTGCTCTCGAAGGTCGGCAGCGCCACCCCCGCCGATGCTCCACGGATGCTTCGCGAACGTCGTCCGCGGCGTGTCGGCGACGCTCACGAACTCGCTCTCCGACCCGGCGCGATCGACCTGCCCGACGATCGCCGACCACACGAGTCCGCGTGCGGGATCGTCCGGCGTGCTCGGCTCGCCCTTGATACCCATCACCGTGCGCACCGACTCGCTCACCGGCGGGCGATGGCGGCCGAAGAGGAGCACCGTCGGCGTGCCGTGACCGGGGATGTAGGCGCCCGAGGTGTCGATGACGTGCGTCAGGTCCAGCCGCGGCAGCACCTGCTCGATCAGCTTCGCGCCGAACTCGCGTTTCATGAAGCTGTTGGCGGTGATGAGGCCCACGAAGCCCGCGGGCTGGCCCTGTCCTCCTTGCCCTGCGGTGAGCGCCAGCTCGAAGAAACGCTCGGTGAACGGGCAGCCCAGCGAATACTTCATGTGGCAGCTCGCGTAGCGCTGCCGGTAGGCGGCGTTGAGCGCCGCGTCCTTGACGGTGATGTAGGGCGGGTTGCCGACCACCGCGTGGTATTGCCGTCCGAGCAGGCGCTGCACGTCGGCGAGATCCTCGGTGGCGTACGCATGCGCGAGCCCGGTCCCGGCGTAGTGCTCGGCGCTCTCGAACATGCCGGCGGTGCCCGTCATGCCGAAGCGCGCGCCGTGCAGCAGGCTGTCGCCGATCGCCACGTTCAGCTTGAAGTCCGGCGCCTCGGCAAGGCGCTCGATGCCGCTCACCTCCAGCGCCGCCACCAGCAGCCGGAAGCGCGTGATCGCGACGGCAAACGGATTGAGGTCCACGCCGGCCACGGCGTCGAGCGCGCGCTGGGCGATGTCGCGCGGATTGCGCGCCGGCTCGTGCCGTCGCCAGGCATCGACGAGACGCTGGAATCCTCCGAGCAGGAAGTGTCCCGACCCGCAGGTGGGGTCGATCATCCGCAACTCGCGCAAGCCGAACTCGCGAATCGCCGGCGTCAGCGTGCGGTCGAGGATGAAGGCCTCGACGAACTCCGGCGTTTGCAGCAGCGCGTAGCGCTTGCGCGTGGCCTCCGACAGGTCCTGGTACAGGTCGCCCAGAAAGCGCGTGTTCCAGCCGGGGTCGGTGAAGTCGTGCACCAGAGTGCCGGTGTTGGGATCGACCTGCTGCCAGAACTGGCGCAACGCCATCGCCGCGTCGCCGCTGATGCCGAGCGTGAAGACCGGGTTGTGCGCCTCGTCGAAGAAAGTGGCAAGCCCCGGCAGCGCGCCGGCGTCGCGGAAACAGGCGAGGAGGTAGTGGCGGTCGCTTTCGAGCGGCCGCTCGCGAAAGTACGCCTCGTGCCGGTCGCGCGCCAGTGCAAGGCGGCCCGAGTCGGGCGTGCCCGCGAGCCACGGACGCTCGACGAGTCCGTTGTCTTCGATGAAGCGCAGGAACACGCAGGAGAGCAGCCAGTGGACACCCGCCTGCGTGATCACGGTGTCGGCCCAGCTCACGAACGTCTCGGCCGTGCGCTCGGCATCGCGCGCGGCCTGCCATTGCCTTTGCAGGTCGTCCTTCAGGTCCGCCACCTCGGCGACGCGGCTGCGCAGGTCGTCCTCCAGCCGCTTGAGCAGGCGGGTGAGATCGGCAAGAAGGCGGGGTGCGGCGATCACGGAATGCGTTCTTTCGGTCGGAGCGTTCGATCCAGGTGTCAGGTCGTGGCGCTCGCGCGGTGCCGGTTCTCCACCCACGCCTGCGGCAGCCCGGCCACGGCGGTGGGGTTGATCAGCGGCACGGCGATGCCGTCCATGACGGGCGGACCCTGCCCGACGGTGGGCAACAGCATCCAGACGCCATGCGTGTGTCCCGAGCGTCCGGCGCTCTGGTCGATCTCGACGACCAGGTTCATCAGGTCGTAGCGCGCCAGCAACCCGGTGCTCACCAACAGGATCGGCGCCGCGTTGTGAAGCAGCGAAGCGCGCAGCGTGGGCAGCGTGCGCTGCACGAGGCGTTGCAGGTTGATCCAGTGCCGGCTGTCGCGATCGGCGGCGTCGGCCTCGAGGACCACGTTCCAGCCGACGCGCGCGGCGGCCGCCTGTTCGCGCAACGTCTGCAACATGAGCGCATCGAAGTTCACGCGCTGCAGCGGCATCGGTCGAGCGCCCGGCGCGCCGAAGCGACGTAGGAGCTCGGCCTCCGCCCGCCCGGCGATGCGGGGAGGCACCGTCAGCACGAGGAGGCCGCCTTGTTGCAGGCTGCGTTCGAGCCGCTCTTCGACGGCGGCCGCTTCGGCCGCCTCGGCGTGAGCGTCGCCGCCCGCGCTGAATGCCGTGGGGTATCGCGAGAACGCCGTGGTCGTGCCCGCCGTCTGCGCAGCGCCCAGCGTAGCGAGACGGTACGCCCCGGCACCGCCCGCGGCCGACGAGTCCCAACTGAGCGGCGCGCCGGCTTCGTCGAGCAGACGATCGAGCTCGGGGCGATCGGGCAGCGCCGCCGCTTCGGGGTAGCGGCCGCGCACGCGGTCCTGGATCTCGGACACCGACAACTGCGGCGTACCCACCAACGCGCCCAGCGACTGACGCAGGGTCTGCAACGACGCCATGCCGCGCGGATAGATCTCCTGCCGGCTCGACAGCGCCGCCTTGCGCGACGCCGAGGTGGCCAATCGCAAGAGTCGCGCGGGGGGCATCGCCGCGGGGGTCGTGGCCGTTGCGCCGGCCCCGGCCCCGGCCCCGGCGGAGTCCGCTTGCGGAACGGGCACAGCTTCGAGCGCTTCGACGACGCGGTGCGGCGGCACGAGAGGATCGGCCAGCGCGCAGGCATCGGCCGCGACGCCGAGCTGGCGGGCGTAGTCGGCCCAGGCCGAAGCGGTGGCGATCAGGGCGCAGGGCTGGTGGTCGAAGGTCTCGAAGCGCGGTTGGTCGAGGTGAGCTTCCGCCTCCACCGCAGCGCGCAATACGGCGCTCGCCTGACGCAGGCGTTCACCATCGTCCTGCAAAGCGCAGCCGCGCAAGGCGAGGAGCGCCATCGCGCTCTCGATGCTGCTCATCACCTGTCCCTGGCTGCGCAGCAAGGTGTCGAGCTGCTGGCGCAACTCGGTGAAGGCCGGATTTTTCAGCCAGCGTTCTCGCGCCCTGATGAGCGCAGCGGTCAGCGCGGCGCGATCGACCGCATGGGCCTGCGCAGACTCGCCCACGCTGGGCCAGGTGCCCGCCGGCACGCTGTCGTCGAGGGCGAGATAGTGGGCGAGGGCGGTCTCCTCCGGGCGCTCGTCGCCCGCGGGCCGGCGCGGCAGCAATTGCGCGGCGAGTTCGTTGACGCTGACCGCGCCTTGCGTGTCCTCGTCGGCGTCGTGCACGGTGTTGCCGCCTTGCGTGAGGTCCGGGCGCAGGCGAGCGAGTTGCTTGGCGGTGTCGCGGATCTCCCGGCGGATACGGTCGCCCACGCCGCGCAGGTAGCGAAAGCGGATGCGGTCGACGGCGAGCAGCTCGCGCGCGTTATGGATGCCCATCCGCTCCAGCACGTCCTGCGCTTCGAGGCTGTAGCCGAGCTCGTGCATGGTGGTGTGCCGCGTGGCCGTCATGGCGATGGCGGCGAGGTCCCTGGCAGCGTTCGCGCCGGTGGCTTGCGCCGTCGGTCGGACAGCGAAGATCGCGCGCCAGGCGCGCAGCATGTCCTCGGCGTTGTCGTAGCGCTCCCGCCAGGCGCGCCGCAACGCCTTGGCGAAGAACGCCGTGAAGCCTTCGCGCGTGACCGGGTCGAAGACGTCGCTGTCGATCGTCGCCTCGACGTCGAGCATGGCGGGCGAGGTTTGCCCGTCGCCCCACACGGGCGGCTTTCCGACCGCCATTTCGTACAGCGTCACCGCCAGCGCGAAGCGCTCGGCGTACAAGTCCCAGCGCGGCGGGCGGCGCAGCGAGAGGAACGGGTCCAGGTAGGGATGCGTGCCGGCGGTGATGTTGTCGGGCGGCGTGCGGGTGAGCGAGAAATCGAAGAGCACGAGCTGCAACTTGCCGTTGCGACCCTCGGCGATGCCGATGTTCTCGGGCTTGATATCGCGGTGGGCAACGCCCTCGGCTTCGAGGTGATTCACCGCGTCGATGAGCTCTTCGCCGAAGCGTTGCAGCATGTCGAGCGACAGGCGGCCATCCTTCAGCTTCTCGGCGAGGGTGCGAGCCCCGGCGCTCTTGAGCAGGAGCGCGGTACGGCCCGCGACCGTGAGCGTCTTGTAGCAGGCGACGAT
>JBDHRR010000143.1:0-8322 GCA_039807685.1 Burkholderiales bacterium | reverse complement strand
ACCTCGACGCCATCCAAGCGGCGTTGGGTGCAGAGGCCCCGCCACGTTTCGTTCTTCACGGACGGATGTCCAGGAAACAGCGCGCCACGCTCATCGCAGAACTCGATGCGCTGCCACCCGATGCGCCGCGTATTCTGATCGCCACCGGCAAGCTCGTCGGCGAAGGATTCGACCATCCGCCCCTCGACACCCTGGTCCTGGCGATGCCCATCTCGTGGAAGGGAACGTTGCAGCAGTACGCTGGCCGGTTGCATCGAGAGCACGCCGACAAGGTCAGCGTTCGGATCATCGACTTCGTGGACGCCGGGCACCCGGCTCTACTGCGAATGTGGGACAAGCGCCAGCGCGGCTACCGTACGATGGGCTATCGGATTGCCGAAGCGCAGACCGTCATGCAGGTCATGCCTCAATCGATACATCCGAACGCGCCTTGATTGATGGACCTGACGGTAAAAGAACAGGCTGAAAAGTGAGTCGGGACAATAGCCTATGGCGTTTGATGCCGGCCCTTGTTCGGCGTGTACCTGACCGAGATGAAAGCGCGTCGACGCCATCACCGGCGGTCCTGGGACTCGATAGATGTCGATAGATCTCGAAAGCTGGCCATCGTGGACGCGCCGACCGCTCGCGATAGATGTCGATCGATGGTGAAAGCTGCGCGAGGGGATCCCACTCGAAGTGGCGGTACATCTGACGGTAAAACCAGCGCGGTCCGATGTGCTGGCCAAGCGAATCAACGGCTTGCAAGAGCCGTTGATGATTGAGTGGGAGTGATTCGGCGCCTTTCGGGGTCGATCGAGATCGATCGAAAAGTGAGCCTAAGTGGTTGTCCTGTAAAGAGAACGTCTGTCGAGGTCCATCGGCATCTATCGGTGGGATGCGCGGCACGCTCAGGGGCATCAAGCCCCAGGCCACCACCCACAAGATCGCCGCCCGGGACGGGATGTACGTGACCGTCTCCCCAAGGGGCACGATCACGTTCCGCCTCGACTACCGGCGCAACGGCCGCCGCGAGACGCTCACCATCGGCCGCTACGGCACGAAGGACGGAATCTCGTTGCTCACGCGGCCGACTGAGGCGCACGGCGAGGCGCTGCGGCCAAAGAATGGCGCGCTACGATGGGCTCGCCGGACTCCCGTTTGCGATAGAGCGAACCTCGCGAAGGTCGACGCCTGATTGCGCGGTGCCGCAATCGCGCGTACGTCTCGTCAGCGAACAGGCGGGCGGAATCTGTCGGCACCGCGGCGCTGCGGCCGGCCCGGTAGCGCGCCGCCACCACCTTGGAGCCATCCCCAGCAGACCACCTGGTCCCATTGCAAGTGCGCTCGCCGTTGCCGAGCATGGCGGTGCTTATTCGACCTTCGACTGAAGGAGACAGGGATGTTCAGCAAGCGAGCGTGGCTGTTGGGTGGTGTCGCGATGGCGCTGGGCGCCTGGGTGCTGCCCGCCCTGGGGCAGGCCAGTCGTCCCATCACCATCGTTGTCGGCGCTTCTCCGGGCGGCTCCACCGACACGCTGGCGCGAATGATTGCCCAGGAAATGGGCCCGCCGCTCAAGCGCACGGTGATCGTGGAAAACAAGCCGGGAGCGGGTGGCAACATCGCCGCCGAATACGTCGCCAGGAGCGCCGCCGATGGCTCCACGCTGCTGATGAGCTTCACCAGCCATACCATCAACGCTACGCTGTTCAAGAAGCTGCCCTTCGATCCCGTGACGGACTTCACCCCGATCACCATGGTGGCGAAGGTCCCGAGCGTGCTGGTCGCGCGCAAGAGCGCGCCCTTCGACAGCGTGAAAGGCCTGATCGATTACGCGCGCAAGAACCCCGGCAAGCTGACCTTTGCGATCGGCGGCCAGGGCTCCTCGCTGCACTTGGCCAGTGAGCAGTTCAAGCAGGCGACGCATACCGACATCGTGAGCGTCCCCTACAAGGGCACGGGTCCCGCGCTCACGGAGCTGCTGGCCGACGACACGGTGGACCTGATGTTCGCCAGCACCATCAACGTGCTGCCGCACTACAAGCAGGGGGGCCTCAAGTTTCTGGGCGTGAGCAGCCTCCAGCCCCTGGCGCAATTTCCCGGATTGCCCCCCATTGCCGAAACGGTTCCCGGCTTTCGCTCCGAGGCATGGTTCGGCCTGTTCGGCCCTGCCAAGTTGCCCCCGGAAGTGACCGATCGGCTGTATGCCGCCGTACGCCAGGCACTCGATTCGCCGGCGTACCGTCAACGCATTTCAAGCGAGGCAGCGACCGTGCCGACCATGACGCCGGCGCAGTTTGCCGACTTCGTCAAGGAGGATGTGAAGTTCTGGGGCGCGATCGTGAAGAAGTCCGGGGCCACCGTGGAATGACGCCACCGCGGACTCTCGCCCAGAAGATCGTTGGGCGGGCCTGCGGCGACCCGTGCATCGCGCCGGGGCAGATCGTCACCTGCAAGGTGGATCTCGCCATGGTGCACGACTCCGGCGGGCCGCGTCGCCTCAAGCCGCACCTCGATGCGCTGGGCGTGCGGGTTTGGGATCCCGAGCGCATCGTGGTCGTCACCGACCATTTCGTTCCCGCCACCGACGAAGGCAGCGCCCGGATCGTGCGCCTGGCGCGCGACTGGGTGCGCGAACAGGGCATCCGCCACTTCTACGACGAGCAAGGCATCTGCCACGTCGTGACGCCGCAACATGGACACCTGCGGCCGGGCCTCTTCGCCGTGGGCGGCGACAGCCACTCCTGCACCGGCGGCGCGTTCGGCGCTTACATGTTCGGCATCGGGGCCACCGAGATGCTGGGCGTGGTCGTCACCGGCGAAATCTGGCTGCGCGTCCCGCACACCATCGCCATGGAATGGACCGGGCGGCTGCCTTCCGGCGTGTGCGCCAAGGACATGATGCTGTACCTGTGCACCCGTTTCGGCATGGACGGCGGACAGTACGAAGCCGTGGAGTTCCGCGGCGAGGCCGTGCGTGCGCTGTCGATGAACGAGCGCATGACTCTGAGCAACATGACGGCCGAATTGGGTGGGCAGGCCGGCTTGATCGCCCCCGATGCCACGACGGCAGGATGGCTGCGGGAGGCGGGCGTGCCCGAGGAGGCCCTCGGCGACATGGCGCAGTGGCGCAGCGATGAAGGCGCGTCGCTGCTCGCCCATCATCGCCTGGATGCCGCCGCACTGGCGCCGCAGGTGTCGGCGCCCGGCTCGCCGGCACGGGCGCAAGAGGCCGCCGCGTTCGCCGGCGAGCGCGTGGACATCGCCTACATCGGCGCCTGCACGGGCGCCAAGCTGGACGACCTGCGCATGGCCGCGCAACTGTTCCGCGGCGGCCGCAAGGCGGCCGCGGGAGTGCGCCTGCTGGTGGCGCCGGCGAGCGCGGAGGACCAACGCAAGGCCCTCGACGAAGGCGTGCTGCAGCTGCTGCTGGAGGCGGGCGGCGAACTGCTGCCCAACGCGTGCGGGGCGTGCGCGGGATACGGCGCGCACACCTTCGCGCCCGACACCACGGCCATCAGCACCACGGCGCGCAACTTCACCGGACGCATGGGCGCGGCCTCGTCGCGCGTGTTCCTCGGCTCGCCCTACACCGTGGCCGCGTCCGCCATCACGGGCCGCATCGCCGATCCGCGGGAGTTGATGGCATGAGCGCCACCGCTGGCGCTGCGCCCCCGCCTTGCGGCGCTCCGGCTTCCGCGACCGGTCGCTGCTGGGTGCTTGGCGACTACATCAACACCGACCATCTCGCTCCGGGCAAGTACATGAAGCTCGGCGTCGACGAGATCGCCCGTCACTGCCTCGAAAGCGTGGCGCCGCGCTTCGTGCACGAGGTGCGCACGGGCGACCTGATCGTCGCCGGCCGAGCCTTCGGCACCGGCTCGTCGCGGGAGCAAGCCGCGGAGGTGCTGCGCCACCTCGGTGTGCAGGCCGTCATCGCGCAGTCGTTCGCCGGGCTGTTCTACCGCAATGGCTTCAACCTCGGGCTGCCCTTGCTGCTGGGACCTGCCGTCGTGGATCGGCCGGCCTGGGGTGTTGCACAAGGAGAGCGGGCGCAGCTGGAACTGGCACAGGCACGACTGCACCTGCCCGATTCGAACCGCGTGCTGAGCTGCCAGCCGATACCCGCGCACCTTCTGACGCTGGTCGGCGACGGGGGCCTGGTGCCGCATCTGCGCAAGCGCATCGCGCGCGAGCGCCTTCACGCCGCCTCCGCGAAGCCGTGACCCTGCACCGACGCGTTCGCGAGCCCGGAATCATCGTCGCCCCGGGTGTCTACGACGCCCTCACGGCTCTGCTGGTCGAGCAGGCGGGTTTTTCCGCTGCCTATCTGTCGGGGGCGAGTGTCGCCTACACGCGGCTGGGCCGCTCCGACATCGGCTTTCTGAGCCTGGACGACGTCGCCCAGATCGCCACCTGCATCCGCGAGCGCGTGGACCTGCCCCTGATCGTCGATGCCGACACCGGCTTCGGCAATGCCCTGAACGTGATGCGCACCGTGCGCCTGCTCGAGCGCGCCGGCGCCTCGGCGATCCAGCTGGAAGACCAGAGCAGTCCCAAGCGCTGCGGGCACCTGCAAGGAAAGTCGGTCATAGGAACGCGCGAGATGGTGGGCAAGGTCCGCGCCGCGGTGGACGCGCGCCGCGATGCGCGGACGCTGATCATCGCGCGCACCGATGCCGTGGCCGTGGAGGGCTTCGACGCCGCCCTGGAGCGCGCGGAGCGTTATGCCGAGGCCGGTGCCGACATGCTGTTCGTCGAAGCCGTCCGCAGTCGCGAGCAGATGCAGGAGTTGAACCGCCGCCTGGGGTCCGTGCGCCCGCTGATGGCCAACATGGTCGAGGGCGGCGTGACGCCCGCTTCCACGGCGCAGGAACTCGGCGAGATCGGCTACCGCCTGGTGATCTTTCCGGGCGGTACGGTGCGGGCGCTGACCCACGCGCTGCAGGGGTACCTCGCGGACCTCCTGGCGCAGGGCACCACGCAGCCGTGGCGCGAGCGCATGCTCGACTTCGACGCGTTGAACGCGGTGATCGGCACACCGCAGCTGCTGGCGCTGGGGCAGCGCTACGGCTGAGCAGCCGCCTTCGACGCGAGGGATCCGGCATTGCCCATAATCCTGTCTCGGGCCGATCCACGCGCCCCGCCAGGAGACGTCAGCGATGGCTAGCACAGCCGGTTCGGTTCCGTTGTTCCAGCAGGTCGCGCGCGTGTTGCGCCAGCGTCTGCGCGATGGCACCTACCCCGTGGGCATTCCGCTGCCCGGTGAGCGGGAGCTCACGCGCGAATTCGGCGTGGCGCGCACGACCATCCGCTCCGCGCTCACGCGCCTGCAGGAAGAGGGCTGCATCACCCGCCTGCGCGGCCAGGGGACGCTGCCGGTGGCGCGGCCGAGCACCGCCAGGCACTCCAAGATTCGCAACGGATTGCTGCAGAACATCCTGCGCTTCGGACAGCGCACGCGTACGACGCTGGTGTCGGCGCAATACACGGCCGCCGACAGCGTCGTCGCGCACGCTCTGCGAGTCTCCCCGGGTAGCCGCGTGATGCGGGTGGTTCGGGTGCGCAAGTCGCACCGCACGCCGCTGCTGTGCACCGAGGCGTACCTGCCGCCCGCCGTCGCCGAAGGCATCGTGCCGCCGATGCTGGAAGACATTCCGCTGCTGGAGGCGATCGAGCGCGTAGGCCACCCCTTTGCGCAGGGCGAGCAGGAGTTGATCGCCGTGATCGCCTCCGCAGAAGTGGCAGGCAGGGATGCTGCAGATCGCTCCGGGGGCGCCGTTGCTGCGCGTCAACCGCGTGGTGTCGGATGCGCAGGGAGTGCCGATCCAGTATCTGATCGGCCACTACGCGCCGGAGCGTTACCGGTACCGCATGCGCCTGTCGCGCACCGGCGGCTCCACCACGGTGTGGATCACGAACTGAGGCCCCGCGTGGCTGGGGGCCTCGCGGCATCGCGGCGGCGAGGTTGCCTGGGGTGGTTTGGGTCCCTGGCGAGCACCTCGTCAGCTCGAGTTCGAAGTTCCGCGCGCGGCGTTGCGAGGCTGCATTGACAATGTAGCCTCGCGTAGCTACAGTGGCCGGATGCAAACGGTCGGCGTCCGTGAGCTCAAGAACAAGCTGAGCGAGTACCTTCGGCGCGTGCGGCTGGGAGAGAGTGTGCTGGTCACCGATCGGGGTGAGGTCGTGGCGGAGCTCCTGCCGCCCGGGCAAGCGCGGAGCGATCCGTCGTTGCCGCCGGGAATTCAGTCGCTGGCCAAGCGAGGTCTCCTGTCTCCGAATGCCCCGGCTGGTGGGGCGCAACTGTATCCCGCGCTGCCACGCGCGCGGGGCAAACGACGACGCAGCGTCGCGCAGTTGCTCGACGACGAGCGTGGCAGTCGGTGAATCTCTATGCCGAGTCGAGCGCGGTGCTGGCGTGGCTTCTCGATGAAGCGAGCGCCCCTCGAGTGCGCCGCCTGCTCGGCGACGCGGAGCTCGTCGTCGCATCCGACCTGACCCTGATCGAGTGCGATCGCGTGTTGTTGCGAGTGCTGGCACTCGGAGAACTGATGCCCGCCGAAGCCGCTGACCGAAGGGCGCACCTCGTCGCGGCTGCGGCTCATTGGCAGGTCCTGCGGATCGCGCCTGAAGTCGTCGACCGTGCACGCCAGCCGTTTCCCGGCGACCCGATTCGCACCCTCGATGCCATCCATCTCGCCTCGCTACTCGTCGCGCGTTCCGCGATCGCCGGCCTGCGGATGCTGAGCCTCGACGAGCGCATTCGCCAAGCTGCCAAGGGGATTGGTGTCGCCGTCGAGCCCGCATTGGCGCGACCATAGCGCTGTTCGATGTCTAAGCATGGGCGAGGGCGCAGGATGACGACGAGACGACAACGCTCTTCCAAGCAAGCGGCGAGAGAGCCGAAGCTCTCCCGCACGCATCCGCCGGCCGACCTTGCCCCCGCCGACTGGCAGCGCGCGCTGCGACGTCAGTTCGGGCGCGAACAGGTGTTCGTGCTGGAGAACCGGGGAGAGCAGCCTTTCTTCTCGGAATTTCGCGTCGGCAATCCGCAGTCGAAGGCCAGCTACCGCGTGGCGATACGCGGCCTGAATGCCGGCGACAACTACTGCTCGTGCCCGGACTACGCCACCAACGAACTGGGCACCTGCAAGCACATCGAGTTCGTCCTCGCCCGGCTCGAGAAGAAGCGCGGGGCAAGGGCCGCCTTTGCACGAGGATGGCGTCCGCCGTTTTCCGAGATCTACCTGCGCAACGACGGCGCGCGCGCCGTGTGCTTCCGCGCCGGAGCGGACTGCCCACCGGCGGTGATGAAGGAGGCTGCGCGGCTGTTCGACGCCTCGCGTGGCAACATCCTGCCCGAGGAGCGCTTGAACGAACTGGAGCGAATCCTCACCGTCGCGGCGAGAAGCGGCCACGAACTGCGCGCCTACGACGATGCGCTCGACTACGTCGCCGGCCGCCGCGATGCGGCGCGTCGCGCGCAGGCGCTCGACAGGCTGTTCCCGCGCGGCGTGTCCGACCGGAAGCTGGCGAACCTGCTCGAGGCGCCGCTGTATCCCTACCAGGCCGAAGGCGCACTGTTTGCGGTGCGCGCGGGCCGGGCCCTGATCGGCGACGAGATGGGCCTGGGCAAGACCATCCAGGCCATCGCGGCGACGGAGATCCTGGCGCGAAATTTCGGTGTCTCGCGTGTGCTGGTGGTGTGCCCGACCTCGCTCAAGTACCAGTGGCAAAGCGAATTCAAGCGCTTCTCCGGCCGTGCGGCGCGGGTGATGGCCGGCGGCCGGGCGCGACGGCAGGAGGACTTCGGCGCGGACGATTTCTGCAAGATCACCAATTACGAGAAGCTGAAGCCCGATCTCGACCTGATCGCGGCCTGGGCTCCGGATCTGGTGATCGTCGACGAGGCGCAGCGCATCAAGAACTGGAACACGATCGCCGCGCGGGCGCTGAAGCGCATCGACAGTCCATACGCGCTGGTGCTCACCGGCACGCCGCTGGAGAACAAGCTCGAGGAGCTGATCTCGATCGTGCAGTTCGTCGATCAGCACCGGCTGGGTCCGACCTGGAAGATGCTGCACGAGCACCAGGTGAAGGACGAATTCGGCCGCGTCACCGGCTACACGGGGCTGGAGAAGGTCGGCCAGACGCTGGCGCCGATCCTGATCCGACGGCGCCGCGCCGAGGTGCTGACGCAGCTGCCCAGTCGCACCGACCAGAACCTGCTGGTGCCGATGACCGAAATGCAGCTGGTGCATCACCAGGAGAACGCCGACATCGTGGCGAAGATCGTCAGGCGCTGGCGGCGGACGAAGTTCCTGTCGGAGCAGGATCAGCGGC
>JBDHRR010000142.1:0-8348 GCA_039807685.1 Burkholderiales bacterium | reverse complement strand
TGCCGCGGGCCCGGACGTAGATCGCTGCTGCCGCCGTCTTGTCGCCGCTGGCCTGCGTCAGGGCGCGATCCCAAAGCGGCTGGTCGACGTGGCCGCGCGCGTACTCGCGTGCGGCCTGCTGCGCATAACTGTCGATCTTTACCGGCGAGCCCTGGGTGATCGGCACCGCGCGCTCGACGGGCTTGATATCGATGGTGAGATCGTCGCCGCTCGCGAGCGCCGGGGCCAGCGTGACGTCGTCGTCCGGCGCCGGAACCGACCCCGCCCGGTTCGCGGGATCCTCGATGTCGACGAGTTCGAGGTGCATCGCCTTGCTCTCCATGGCGAGGTCGAAGCAACTTGGATGCCAGAAGCTGCCTTACGCGTGCGAATCACCCGGTGTCGGTCCCCAGACGCGCTCCACCAGCGTGGCGATGACGCGCCCGGTACCCGGCGCGTCGGTGAGTCCGAGGTGACCATGGCCGACGGCAGCGTACAGATTGGGGCAACCCGGCACCGGACCCACAAACGGTATCGAGTCGGGCATGCACGGGCGATGGCCCATCCAGCGGCGGACCGGCTCGCCCAGCGTCGGAAAAGCGCGCTGCGCGGCCGAGGCCAGCACCGCTGCCCGCCGCCAGTCGGGGGCGGCGGCGAGACCGCCGATCTCGACGGTTCCGCCGACCCGCAGGCCGGTCTCCATCGGCGCGAGGAAGGCCTTGCGATCGGTGAGCACCACCGTTCGGGAAATCGGCGCGTTACCGGTGAACTCGACGTGGTAGCCGCGTTGTGTCTCGAGCGGCAAGCGCAGGCCGAATGGCGCGAGGAGCGATCGCGACCATGCGCCACCCGCTACCACCACGGCGTCGCACGCGATCGGCCCAGCCGTCGTGACGAGCGACCATGCACTCCCTGCCGCCTCGATCCGCGTCACGCTCGCGCGCCGGACGTCGCCGCCGCGACCTGCGAAGCTCGCAACGATCGCCTGCACATAGCGCAGCGGATTGCGGATGGTCGCGTGATCCGGCAGATACATCGCTGCGGTGTACGCGTCCGCCACCGCGGGTTCGAGCGCGCGAATCCCGTCGCGATCGAGTTCCTCCGCGACGTAGCCGTATTGACGACGAACGTTCCACGCCCAGGCGTCCCTCGCCAGCGCACCGCGGTCGCGATACAAATGGAGGTGCCCGCGCTCGAGGACAAGATCCGGCACCTTTGCATCGTCGGCCAGGGCTCGATGCAGGGCGATGGCGTCCACGTGCAGATGGAAGAGCTTCGCCGCCGACCGCGCCGCCGCCGCGGCATTCGCTGCCGCCGCGAAGCGTGCCAACCACGGCAAGGCCCGAGGCAGATACGGCAGCCTGACGCGTAACGGGCTCGTCGGATCGACGAGCATGCGTGGCACGTTGGCAAGCACCCCGGGCATCGCGAGCGGAACAACCGACCCGGGGCTGAGCGCGCCCGAGTTGCCGAAGCTGCAACCCTGTCCCGGCTCGTCGCGGTCGACGAGGATGACGCGATGGCCTCGCTTGCCGAGCTCGTGCGCAATCGCCGCGCCGACGATACCGGCGCCGATGATGCCGATGAGGGGACCGGTCGTCACCGGCAAGCCCGACACGTGGCGATTGACGCTTCGTTACTCGGGCTTGATGCCAACCTTGGTGGCGAGGTCACGCCATTTCGCCACCTCGCGCTGGATGAACGCACCGAACTCGTCAGGCGAATTGCCGCCCAGAATGATGTTCTTGTCCTCGAACGATTTGCGCACGTCGGGCGTGGTCAGTGCGGCGACGACTTCGGCGTGGATCCGGTCGATCACCGGCTTCGGTGTCTTCGCGGGCGCAAGGAGCCCGAACCACGTTCCGCCCACGAATCCCGGCAGGCCTTGCTCGCTCATGGTCGGAACCTCGGGCGCAGAAGCGATTCGCTCCGGAGTCGCGACCGCTATCGCCTTGAGCTTGCCCGCCTTCAGGTGGCCGCCGGTGGCGGCGTACGTGTCGAAGGTGTACTGCACCTGTCCACCCATGAGATCCGTGATCGACGGTCCGCTGCCTTTATACGGGATATGCGTGGCATCGACGCCGGCGGTTGCCTTGAAGAGTTCGCCGACCAGGTGGTTCGACGTGTTGTTGCCGTACGACGAGTAGTTGACCTTGCCGGGATTGGCCTTGGCGTAGGCGATGAGTTCCGGGAGCGTACTCGGGGGAAATCCCGGATAGGCAACGAGGAAGAACGGCACCGTGCCGACCAGCGTGATTGGGGTGAGATCCTTCACGGGATCGTAGGCGAGTCCCTTCATCGTGGTCGGTGCGATGGAGACCTCGGGGGACGCTGCGAAGAGGAGCGTATAGCCGTCGGGCTCGGCGCGGACCACCGAAAGCGCGCCGATGGTACCGCCCGCGCCGCCGCGATTCTCGACGACGAACTGTTGCCCCGTCGTCTTGCTGAGCTTTTCGGCGACGATCCGTGCGGCGATGTCGGTGCTGCCGCCGGGCGGATAGGCAACCACGATCTTGACCGGTTTGGTCGGCCATGCCGGGGACTGTGCGTACGCGGCTGGTGCGATGCAGGGAAGCACGGCGAGCACCGCGAGGATGGCAGCGCGGGCGCTGGCGAAGACAGATCGGGCGGGCGTCGGCATGCAAGGCTCCGGGCGGATGGGATGACGGCAACGCGCGTTCGACACGCCATGCGACACGAGACGGACGGCGCTGACCGCGCATCGCCAATGGGTTCGACGTGCTTGGCGAACGGCGACTGTAGACCGTATGATATCGCCTTGCAATACGCCGTATCGCATTGCAATATACAAGCGCAACAACGACCGCGCGACACGAGGAATTGCATGACCGCCGACCCTGTCTCAATGCCACCCGTCATCGACGGCCTCGTCTACCTGAGCGACGGTGACCCGGCGCCCTTGCGCGACGGCGGTGTCACCGCGGCCAACATCACGGTCACCGACATGTTCTGGGACTGCGAGCGAACGTTCGAGGCGCTCGGTGAGTGGCACCTTCGCGTGGGCGCGCCGGGCTCCGGGTGGCGTCTCGTCCGGCGTGCCGCCGATATCGCAACGGCGCAAGCCGAAGGCACCACCGGTCTCATCATGGGTTGGCAGAGCATCGAGCCCTTCGGCTCGCGTCTGGAGCGGGTGGCGGCATTCCACTCGATGGGCCTGCGCATCGCGCAACTGACGTACAACGAGGCGAGCCTCGCTGGCGACGGCTGCCTCGAAGAGCGTGGTGGTGGCCTCACCCGGTTCGGACGCAGGCTCGTGGCCGAGATGAACCGGGTCGGAGTAGGCATCGATCTGTCGCACTGCGGCGAGCGGACCGCGCTGGAGGCCGCGCGTACATCGACGCGACCGGTCTTCCTGACGCACGCGAATGCCAAGGCGATCGATGATCGCGTGCGCAACAAGCTCGACGAGACGATCCGCGCCGTCGCGGCAACGGGTGGCGTCATCGGCGTGTCGATCCACGGCTTCATGAACTGGGACGGGACGCGCGAGCATCCGCCCTCGCTCGCCAACTTCGTGCGCCACGCGCGTCACGTTGCCGATCTCGTCGGGGTCGACCACGTCGGCATCGGTACCGATTTCTCGGCGCTGCGCGATGACGCCACCGCGCAGCGAGTGCTCGACATGTCGAAGAACTCGTATCCGGAAACGGGCGGCATCTTCGCTGCGGCCCTCGGCAATTCGTCGGCGGGGCGCTATCCACCCGAGACACCGACACCGCGCCAGTTCCCGCGCATCCTGCAGGCGTTGCGCGACGGCGGCTTCACCGCGGACGAGGTCGGCGCCATCGGCGGCGGCAATTTCCTGCGCGCCTTTCACGAGGTGTGGGGGTGATGCCGCCCGTGGCGCCGAGTCGCGTGCGGGCGAGGACGTGGTGACGCGTCGACTCGTCGTCGCTGCGGCGCAGACCGGTCCGGTGGCGGAACCCGGCGATGCCGCCACTGCGGATGCGGCCCACGCGATGCTCGACGAGGCTGCAGGTCGCGGCGTCCAGCTGCTGACCTTCAGCGAGCTCTTTCTCGCCCCGTTCTTTCCGAATCGCCTCGACGCGAATTTCGCGCGCTACTTCATGCGCGAGGACGATCCGCTTATCGCGGCGCTTCGCGCGCGCGCATGCGCCGCACGCATCGCACTCGTGCTCCCATTCGCGGAATTCACGGGCGCCGGCCACTTCAACAGCGCCCTCTTGCAGGATGCCGATGGTCGCATCGTCGGGCGCTACCGCAAGACTCACATTCCTGCCTATTTTCCCGACGACAAGGCCGGCGGGACGGGGAGTTACGAGAAATTCTATTTCACGCCGGGCGACGCCCTTCCCGTGTTCACGCTCGCCGGCGTGCGGGTGGGCGTGCAGATCTGCAACGATCGCCTCTACCCCGAGGGATCGCGCACGCTCGCGCTGGCCGGCGCCGGGATCATCGTCATGCCGATCTGCTATTCGACCTACAGCGATCCGGCACAGCGAGCATCGATCTGGGAGGTGCCGCTGCGCGCTCGCGCCTACGAGAACGGCGTCTACGTGCTGGCCTGCAACCGCGTGGGCGTCGAAGGGCCGCGCCACCACCTCGGTCGCAGCATGATCGTGGACCCGCGGGGGGGCATCGTCGCGGAGGCAGGAACGCAGGTACCCGAACTGCTGGTGACGACGATCGACTTTGCCGAGGTCACGGCAGCCCGCACGCAATTCCCGTGGTGGCGCGATCGGCGCCCCGATTTGTATGGCCCGCTCGTCCACGCCGGCTGAACAGGCATCAGCAGGACGCGGTCGCGCCGCCACGCCGCCACCGCGAGCGGCGGACGACGCTGCGGACCATCCACTTTTCGTTGGCTCGATCGCCAAGTGCTTCGCGGTGCTGGAGGCTCTCAATGCGGCCGGTCGGCCGGTCGCGCTCACCGAACTCGCGTCCCTCGCGCGACTGGAACGCAGCGCGGTGCAGCGCGTCACGCATACGCTGTCGATGCTCGGCTATCTGCGCCAGCATGTCGAGACGCGCGCGTTCACCATCGCCGGGCGCATGCTCGATTTCGGCCATACCGTACTCGCGACCGACCCCGTGCGCGCGGTCGCGTATCCGCATCTCGCGCAACTCAACGCGCTGACCGGCGAGACGGTGAACCTCATGGAGCTCGAAGGCCACGACATCGTCTACGTCGCGCGCTTTCCCAGTATGCATGCCGTCAGCGTCGACCTGCACGTGGGATCGCGGCTGCCGGCCTTCTGCACCGCAGCGGGTCGCGCCATCCTCGCGCAACTGCCTGATGCTGATGCCCGCCGACGCTTGGCGGCGGCGCCGCGCAAGGCAATGACGGCACGGACCGTGACCAGCCTCGCCGGCGTTGCCGAGATGCTGGCCGAGGCGCGCAGGTCCGGCTACGCGCTCAACGATCAGGAAGCATTCGTGGGCGACATCTCGGTTGCCGCCGCGCTCGTCGACCGTGCCGGTGCGGTGATGGGGGCGATCAACATCGCGGTCCCGTCGCCGCGCTGGTCGGTCGACAACGTGCGGCGCAAGCTCGCGCCGCAGGTCGTCGCTACCGCGCGCGTCATCGGCGCCGAATTGGGTGGCATGTAGCGATGCGCCGCAGAGCCTCGGCGCCCGACGCTTCCCGCCGGCATCAGCGAGCGGCGTCAGCGACAGTTGACCGGCAGCACGACAGGCGGCACGGTAGTGCGATCGTCGCCGCGCACGGTCATTCCGCCAGGTGCGCCGGCGCCCGCGCACACCCAGGCCACCGGCACCATCGGCGTGTCGTCGACGACGGCGGGCCGGAAGGTCAGGATCTTGCCGGCGAGCGCGCCGCTCGCCTTGTTGCCGAATTCGACGTCGATCACGCCGTCGCGAACGACGATCGACCGTACGTAATTGCCAACGAGCTTCTCCGGGACCGGCAAGCCCGCATCGTGATTGGTCGCGGGCATCGTCCCGCTGCCAGCCCAGTAGGCGGCGACCTTCTTGCGCGCGGTGTCGATGAGCGGACCCGATTCGACCACCTGATCGCGCACGAGGCCGTTGTACAGCCCTGGCACCGCGATGGCCGCGAGGATGCCGACGATCGCCAGCGCGATCAGGATCTCCATGAGCGAGAAGCCAGCGTCCCGGGATCGCCGGGGCGCGGCGGCACCCATGCCGCAGATCGACACCGGATCGCTCATCCGTCGCCAGGCACGCGCCCGATCCCCGGGAGCTTCAGCGCGGGGTGGCGTACGTCGACGCCGGTCACGAGGCCCAGCACGTTGATCTCGAGCCCTTCGTCCCAACCCGCGGTGATCCCGAGGAGACCGTAAAGCGATACCGCGAATCCGGTGTGGCTCGGCGACGGGCCGATCAACTGCGCGAGCGAGACGTAATCCTTGCCGATGGCCGTCGACGGCATCACGAGCCGCAATTCGGGAATGGCGCGCCCGAGGTAGGCGACGAAGGTATTGCTGTTGGGGCCCGGCCATACGCGATACGTGGCGGGGTACGGATACGCCGCCACCACCGCATCGAGCCTCGCCATCACCGCCTCGGCCGCTTTCCCGCGCAAGTCCTGGAGAAGACGCGGCGGCGCCCCGAACCATTCGGCGTCCGGAGCGCGCTGGTTCGACATGGACACCACCGAGCGTCCGTCCCCAGCGCGCCAGCCGATGACTTCGTAGCGCGTGTAGTGATCGGCTCCGGCCGGCTTGGCCGCGACCCAGGTGTGGTCGGCGAAGGCGCCGCGCCAGGCGAAAGCACGGCTCGCGTAGACCTGGACGACGGGCCCGGGATGCGTGGCCGGATCGGGCGCGAGTCCTGCCGAGCGGTGCGTCGCCGTGCGCCAGTCCCCATGCAGCGACGCCTTGCCGACGGCGAGCGCGAGGAGCGGCCCGGCCAGGAGGAACAAGAGTGCGCCGACGAGCCAAAGCGTCATGCGACCGATTCGCTGCGCGTGCGAGGAGAGTGCAGACATGGGAATGACCGACCGCGGAATTCAACGAGAGTTCTGATCTGCTGACGACTATCATAGACCGCCATGGCCGAGCCAATGCTTCCGTCCATGCCAGCGGCACCGATCCCGGCCGCCACGCGATCGGCATCGTCCGCGGCGGCGCGTCCGATCGTCTGGCTGGTCTCCGGCGTGCGCACGCCGTTCGCGCGTGCCGGCGGCCCGCTGGCGCGACTCGATGCGATCGGCCTCGCGGTGCCGGTGGTGCGCCGCATGCTCGCCACGGTGATACATGGCGTCCCGGATTTCTTCGTCTGGGGCGCGGTCATGCCCAATCTCACCTGGAACAATCTCGCGCGCGAGGTTCTGCTCGACGCCGGCGCTCCGGCGACGATCCCGGCGTTCTCCACGACGATGGCCTGCTCGACGAGCATGATGGGTGCGCTCGAGGCGGCGGGCATGCTGGACGAGCGCGCGCGTACGCTGGCGCTGGTCGGCGGGAGCGAGAGCCTGTCGCACGTTCCCGTCGGGTTGGCGCAGACGCTCGCGGACTGGCTGCGCGCCTTTCGGGCCGCCCGCGGCGTGGCGCCCAAGCTGGCGCAACTCGCCCGGCTCTCGCCGCGCGACCTCCGCTTGTTCATTCCGGCGGTCGCCAACCGCACGACGGGCAAGAGCATGGGCGAGCACATGGAGATCACCGCCAGGGAATGGCGGATCGACCGTGCGGCTCAGGACGCCGTCGCCCTCGCGAGTCACGAACGGGCCGTGGCAGCGTGGGAGCGCGGCTTCTTCGCCGATCTCGTGATTCCCATCGCAGACGTCAGCCGCGATTCGCTGCCGCGACGCGACACTTCCCTCGCGAAGCTGGCGGCGCTCACCCCGTCGTTCGATCGCACGAGTGGCCAGGGGACCCTCACCGCCGGCAACTCGTCGCCCCTCACCGATGGCGCTGCCGCGATCTGGGTCGCGACCACGCCCGGGCTCGCGCGGCTGCCGGCGCAACTGCCACGCGTGCGCCTCATCGACTGGGAGATCGCGGCAGTCGACTTCCGCAGCGAAGGTCTCCTCATGGCGCCGGCGTACGCGATCCCGCGCCTCCTCGCGC
Source organism: Burkholderiales bacterium (assembly GCA_039807685.1). GTDB lineage: Bacteria > Pseudomonadota > Gammaproteobacteria > Burkholderiales > Casimicrobiaceae > VBCG01. Next base: position 336 of record JBDHRR010000142.1, on the reverse strand, counting down.
GCCACGGACTTGCGTACTCCGATATCGACCTGTGGGAGATCCACGAGGCGTTTGCAGCACAAGTCGTCGCGCACATCGCCGCGCTCACGAGTGACGCGTTCCTGCGCGAGCGCGTGGGCGTGGCGGCCGCGTTCGGCGCCTTTCCCACCGAGCGCGTCAATCCGAACGGCGGCAGCGTCGCCCTCGGCCATCCGTTCGGCGCGACCGGCGCCCGCATCCTGTCGCAGGCGGTCAAGGAACTCGCCGCACGCCCAGCGGGTACGCGGGCGATCGTCAGCATCTGTGCCGACGGGGGATTGGGGACAGTAGCACTGTTGGAAGCCGGCGGGGGCGCGT
>JBDHRR010000141.1:0-8369 GCA_039807685.1 Burkholderiales bacterium | reverse complement strand
CGCCTTTCGCCGCGCATCGCGTCGGCCCGTCAAGGCGACGGTGGGGGCGCACGAAGCGGGCACCTGCCCGCGGAGAGCGTCACCGCCGGCGCCCCATCACACGCGACCTTCGGAGAGCGTCACCGCCGACGCCCCATCACACGCGACCTTCGGAGAGCGTCACCGCCGGCGCCCCCAGCGCACGATCAATGCAGCGCACCGTGAATCCGCTCCGCCAAGGCCCGCGAGATCCCCGGCACCCGTGCGATGTCCTCGACGCTCGCCGCCTGCACGGCCTTCACGCCGCCAAAGTGCGCGAGCAGCGCCTTGCGGCGCGTGGCCCCGATGCCGGCGATGTCCTGCAGCGAACTCGTCGTGCGCGCCTTCGCGCGCCGCGCGCGATGACCCTGGATCGCGAAGCGATGCGCCTCGTCGCGGATCTGCTGGAGGAGGTGGAATCCAGGATGATCCGCCGGCAGGTTCAACACCGCCTCCCGATCGGGGAACACGATGTCCTCCAGCCCCGCCTTGCGCTCCGGCCCCTTCGCGATGCCGATGAGCGGCACCCCATGCAGCCCCTGCTCCTCGAGCACGCTGGCCGCCACCGCCACCTGCCCCCTGCCGCCGTCGATGACGAACAGATCGGGCACCGGATACTCGCCGGCGACGATGCGCGCGCAGCGCCGCGTCAGTGCCTCGCGCATCGCGGCATAGTCGTCGCCGCCGTGCGCCGGTGTCACGTTGAATCGGCGGTACTCCGACGACTGCATCGCCAGCCGGTCGAAGATGACGCAGGAGGCGACCGCCGCCTCGCCCATCGTGTGGGAGACGTCGAAGCATTCGATGCGCTGCGCGCTCGCCGGCAGGCCCAGCGCCTCCTGCAGCGCGGCGAGGCGATCCTCCTGGGTCGCCTTCTGCGCGAGCCTCTGGGCGATGGCGAGCGTCGCGTTCTGATGCGCCATTGCCAGCCACACCCGTCGCTCGCCCCCGGGATTGCCGACGATCTCGACCTTCTGCGCCGCCTGCGCCGACAGGATCTCCGCCAGCGCGGCGTGCTCGTCCACGTCCGGGACGACGATCGTCGGCGGCACCGGCCGCTCGACGTAATGCTGCGCCAGGAATGCCGCGACGATCGCCGGGATCGCCTCCACGCGCGCGGCGTCGACGTGGCGTGGAAAGAAGCTGCGGTCACCGACGTGGCGACCGCCGCGCACCATCACCACGTTCACCGCGAACAGTCCGCCTTCGCTCGCGGCCGCGACGACGTCGATGTCGCCGGCGGTGCTGCTCTCGACGAACTGGCGTGCCTGAAGGCTCTGCAGGCGAGCGATCTTGTCGCGCAGGCGCGCGGCACGCTCGAACTCGAGCCTGGCTGCCGCCTCCTCCATCTGCATCTGCAAGCGCGCCAGCACCTCCTGTCCCTTGCCGCGCAGGAAGAGCATCGCGCCCTCGACGTCCTCGCGATAGTCGGCCTCGCCGATGCGACCGACGCACGGCGCCGTGCAGCGTCCGATCTGGTGGAGCATGCACGGGCGCGATCGATTGGCGAAAACCGTGTTCTCGCAGGTGCGCAGGAGGAAGACCTTCTGCAGCGTCGCGATGCCTTCGCGCACCGCACTGGTATTGGGAAACGGGCCGAAGTAGCGATGCTTCCGATCGATCGCGCCCCGATGGAACCGGAGCTGCGGAAAGACATCGTTCGAGATGCAGACGTACGGATAGCTCTTGTCGTCGCGGAAGAGGATGTTGTAGCGCGGCTCGTGCGCCTTGATGAGGTTGTTCTCGAGGAGCAGCGCCTCCGCTTCGGAACGCGTCACCGTCGTCTCCACGCGCGCGACCTGCGACACCATGGCGGCGATGCGGTATTCGTGGCCCGTCTTCTGGAAGTAGCTCGACACGCGCTTGCGGAGGTCGCGCGCCTTGCCGACGTACAGGATGCCCCCCTCCGCATCGAACATCCGGTACACCCCCGGCAGGTGCGGTAGCGCCTTGATGAACTCCGTCGCGTCGAACGTGCCCACCGGTGCTTCGGCCGCGGCCGGCGGACTCGTCACTGTCGAGAGGCGGGGCGTCTTGCTCATCGGGGATCGGGGACCGGGGATCGGCGGCTGGAGCATCTCTGGAGGGGCACATCGTACCGCCAGATCGCAACTGCGACCCGCGAGCTTCGGAGCGTGCCGCGCACATCGCCCCATGACGGGATAGAATCGCGCCTCGCGATTTCAAGGCCCCGGACGCCTCGCGGCGCGCCGCGGCGTCGCCGTTCGGGCGTTCCCGCGTCTGGCTGGCACGCGACATGCAACGCATCCCATCGCCGGCCACCCCCACCCGCACCCACGATTGCACGCCGGACCTGCGCCCCCGGCGCCGTCTGCCGCCTCCCGAATGCTCGAACTCCGATCACGCCAGCCGACCCGCACGTCCCGCAAACCACCGTTGCTCTTCGTGCACGGCGGCTATTGCGATGCGTGGTGCTGGGACCGCTTCTTCCTGCCCTGGTTCGCCGAGCGGGGGCACGCGGCGTACGCGGTATCGTTGCGCGGGCACGGCACGAGCAGCGGCGCGGAGATGCTCTTTCTCGCCAGCCTCGACGACTACGTCGACGATGTGGAGGAAGCTGCGGCGCGCCTCCCTGCGCCACCCCTCCTCATCGGACACTCGATGGGCGCCGCCGTGATCGAACGGATGATGGCCACCCGCCCGGTGCGCGCGGCGGGCCTGCTGGCCCCGGTGCCGCCCTCGGGGCTCGTGCCGGTCGCGGCACGCCTCGCCACCGCGGCCCCGGGTTTCGGCCCGCATCTCCTGGGACTCGATCCGACGCATCTGTCGGCCGACGTGCTCACCGCTCTGCGGCCCTTCTACTTCAGCGACAATGTCGATCCGGCAATCCTTGCCGAAGCGATGCGCCACCTCAACGCCGAGTCGGCACGCGTGCTCTTCGATCTTTCGTTGCGGCTGCATTGGGCGGAGTCGAAGGCCAACGCTCCGACGTTCGTCCTCGGCGCCCAAGGCGACCGGATCGCCACCCCCGACGACGTGCGGGCGACCGCGCGCCACCATCGCGTCGAGGCGGTCATCGTTCCCGGCATGGCGCACATGCTCATGCTCGAACGCGAGTGGAGCGTTGCCGCCGGCTGCATCGCGGCGTGGATCGCGACCCTCGCGTAGACAGCCGCCGCGTCCTCGTCACCGATACGCCGCGCTCGACGCGGTCGCGACGCCGGAGCGAATCGGCCCTTCCCTATCCGTGGTAGTCGCGAACGAAGTCGCCGACCCGCGCCGCAGGCAACGGCTCGCTCGTCAAGAATCCCTGGAAGCAGTCGCAGCCCCACGCCTTCAGGAACTCGAGCTGCGCGTGCGTACCCACGCCCTCGGCAACCACCCGCAGGCCCAGGCCGCCGGCGAGGCGGATGATCGCCTGCGTGATCGCGGCATCCTGCGGATCGGTTTCGAGATCGGCGATGAACGAGATGTCGATCTTGAGCGTATCGATCGGAAAGCGCTTCAGGTGCGTGAGCGACGAATACCCCGTGCCGAAATCGTCCATCGCTACACCGAAGCCCTCGTCGCGCAGTTGACGCAGAACGCGGTGGGTGGCATCGAGGTCGTGCAGCAGGCTCGTTTCCGTCACCTCGAGTTCGAGCCATGACGGCTCGCAGCCCTCGTCACGCACGACGTCGCGGATGCGTTGCACGAGATCGTCGCGATAGAACTGCCGTGCCGACAGGTTCACCGAGACGACGAGGTCCAGCCCGCCGCGCCGCCACTCGACGCACTGTCGCGCCGCGGTCCGCAGCACCCATTCGCCGAGCGCGTGGATGAGCCCCGACTCCTCGGCGAGCGGAATGAACACGAGCGGTGGCACGTTCCCGTGCGTCGCATCGCTCCAGCGCAGCAAGGCCTCGGCGCCGACGACCGCCCGATCGCCGATGCGCATCACCGGCTGGTAGTGCAACGTCAGGACGTCGTCGGCGAGCGCCGTACGCAAGGCGGTCTCGAGCGAGTGCTGGCGTCGCCGATGCTCGGCCAGGCCTTCGTCGATGTACTGGTACGTGTTGCCGCGCAAATCCTTGGAGCGATACATCGCGACGTCGGCGTGCTTCATGAGCTCCTCTGGATCGTCCGAATCGTCCGGGTACGCGGCGATGCCGATCGACGACGTCACGAAGATCTCGTGGCCTTCGACATCGAACGGTTGCGCGATCGCGTCCTGGAGCTTCTGCGCGATACGACCCAGCACCGCGCGATCCTCGAATTCCTCGACGATCACCATGAATTCGTCACCGCCGAGGCGGGCGAGCAGATCGCTTTCCCGCAGTGCGCCGGACAGCGCCGTCGTTACCTTCTTGAGGAGCTCGTCACCGATCCGATGGCCGAGCGTGTCGTTCACGTTCTTGAAACGGTCGAGGTCGATGAACAGCACGCCGACCCGGCGGCCATGGCGCTTCGCCTGCGCAATCGCCGCCGAAAGACGCTCCTGCAGGAGCAACCGATTGGGCAGACCAGTGAGAGCATCGCGGGTGGCGAGGTACTGCAAGCGCTCCTCGGCCTCGACGCGCGATGACACATCCTGCACGAAGGAGAGAATGGAGACGGCATTGCCGTCGTGGTCGAGCAGCGCCGAGTGATACCACTCGCACCAGATGGTCTTGCCGTCGCGGCGCTGGTTGCGGGTGAGGCCGGTGGCCCGCGGCTCCTGGCGTTCCATGAGGCGCGAGACGAGCGTGGTGAAATCGCCGCGATCGGCATCGTGCATGATCGGGCTCGACCCGAGCGGAACGCCGAGCACCTCGTCGCTGCGCCAGCCGAAGATGTGCTCCGCCTGTGGGGACCAGCGCACGAGGCGCAGATCGCGATCCCATTCGAGCACTGCCAGCGGTGTGTTGTTGATGTGACTCGACAGCATCCAGTTCACGCGCCGGAGCTCTTCCTCGTTGCGCTTCTGATCGTGGATGTCGGCATGCATCGCATAGATGCCGACCACGTTGCCCTCGGCGTCACGGTGCGGCGCATAGTGGACCGATTCCCAGCGCTGCTGGCCGTCGGGCTGCGTGAGCTCGCGCTCGGTGGTGATCGTCTCTCCCTGCAACACGCGGTCGAGGATCGGCCCGAGCTGCGCGGCGCGCTCGCTCCCGAGCACTTCGCTGAACGTGCGTCCGGTGAGTTCGTTGCGGTTCTCGCCCAGCCATTCCTCGTTGTGCCGGTTGAGGAAACGATAGCGGTAGTCGCGATCGATGTACGACACGCGCGCCGGCACGTTGTCCATGATGAGCCGCATCTGCGCTTCCGAATCGCGTAACGCCTCCTGCGCCTGCTTCAGCCCGTGGATGTCGTTCATGAGGACGAACGCACCGTACACGTCGCCCCCCGGCGCGGCGTCCGGCACCACGCGAATCGTCATCCAGCGCCGGACCCCGTTGGCGCCGGCCACCAGGCGATCGAAGGCGGTCGACTCGCCTTCGAGCGCCCGGGTGAGCATCGCCTGCGCACTCTGGTAGATCCCGTGCCCAACGACATCGCGCAAGCGCAGCATCGACACCCGCTCCGGAGTGAGTCCGAAGAACTGCAGGAACGTGCGATTGACGTAGTGACAGCGCTCGTCGCGGTCGATGTAGGCCACCGGCGCGGGTACGCCGTCCATGATCGCCCGGAGCTGGCCCTCCCGCGCGGCCAGCGCATCCTGCGCCTGCTTGAGGTCGGTGATGTCGTGGCCGACGACGTACTCGCCCTTCACGGTGCCGTCGAAGTGCAGGTCTGGCACGCAGCGCGCGCGGATCCACCGCTCGCGGCCGGAGGCGTCGCGCACCGCGCGCTCGTAGGTGATCGCATCGGCGGGATACTGGCGATCGCGCGCCGGCTCGAGCATGCCGGCGATCTGCGGCGCGACGACCGCGTCGGCTGCCTTGCCGAGCACGTCGTCGCGGGTGAGCCCGGCGAGACGCAGGAAGGCGTCGTTGACGAACTGGTAGCGATGGTCCGCCGACAGGTAGACGATCGGCTCGGGAATGTTGTCGTTGAAGAGCCGCAGTTGCTCCTCGCGCGCGGCGAGCGCCTGCTCGGCGAGCTTCAAGTCGTGGATGTCGTACTCGGTACAGTACAGGCCGCGCACGGATCCGGTGGCGTCGAGATCGGGGACGACGCGACCGTGCAGCCACCGCCGCCCCCCCTGGGCGCTGGTGCCCACCCGCTCGTACTCGACGTGTTCGCCGCCGGCGGCACGGTCCAGAATCGGCCGCAGGAAAGCGGCGACGTCGGGGCTCATGACGTCGACGGGTCGCCGTCCGTAGATCGCATCCTGCGGCTGGCGCACCGAGTTGGCGAAGGCCTGGTTGACGAAGGTGTAGCGCAGGTTCCGGTCGAGGTAGGCGATGGGACCCGGAATGTTGTCGGCGAAGAGCCGCATCTGCGCTTCCTGTGCCTTCAGCGCATCGCGGATGCGAATGTCCTCTTCGATGTCGGCCATCACGACGAACAACCCGCTCACCCGACTGCCGGCCTCGCGATCCGGAAACAACGTGACGCGCATCGAGCGCGGGTCGCCGGCGCGCTGCAACTCGCGGCGCTCGTAGCTGACGCTCGCCCCCGCAAGCGCGCGAGCGACGTGCGCTTCCACCTCCGCGAACGCGGCGCCGGGCAGGACGTCACGCAGCGCGTGACCGATGACATCGTCGGCCGGGATCCCCAGCCAGGTGCCGAACGGCTTGTTCGCGAAGCGGATCTTGAGCTGACGGTCGAGATAGAGAATCGGCGAACCGACACTGTCGGTGACGAGCCGCAGCCGATGCTCGCGCCGTCCGGCCTCGAGTTCCAGGCGCTTGACCTGATCGATGTCGACGTAGGTGACCAGGAAGCCGCGAACCTGGCCCTGCACGCTGCGATCCGGGAAATAGTCGACCCGGATCCAGAGCGGTGGGCGTCCCGAGGTGACGAGTTGCCGCTCGAATCCGGTCCGCTCGCCGGCGAGCGCCGCCTCGATGTAAGCGCGATAGAGTTCGTAGAGGTTGGGACCCGCAACCGCGGCCACCTCGCGGCCGATGACCTCATCCTCGCGCCGATCGAGCCATTCGAGAAACGCCTTGTTGGCGAAGCGGTAGCGCTGATTGCGGTCGACGTAGGCGACCGGCACGCCGAGGGCGTTGAGCTTGCGTTGTGAGAGCGCGGAGAGCGATCCGCGGACTCCGAGCGGGCCCGCCGTGATCGGCGCGGGGTCGGGATGATGGGCGGGGGGCGCGGGAGCCATGGCTGGGAAAGAGGATAAGGCATGACGATTTCGGGCCATTCGATTCGTCATCGAGGATCCCTGCGCCCTGCGCAGCGCGGGCAAGCAAGGATCAGGCCCGACGCGATTCGGACGAGGCCGTGATACCTTCACGGTTGTCCTTGACCTCGCCCACGCCGACCCTCGATGAAACGATTCGCCCTCCTCGTCCTGCTGTGCGCCGGTGCCGCCACCGCCGGCGCGCAACCGCTCACGCTCTTTGCCGGCGAGGGCTTCCAGGGACCCCGTTTCGATACCGGCGCCACCGTGGAGGATCTCGACCGCGTCGGATTCAACGACCGCGCCCGCTCCGCCATCGTGCGCAGCGGCGCATGGCAGCTTTGCGTGGACTCGTCCTTCCGCGGCGCCTGCGTCACGCTGCAACCGGGACAGTACCCCTCGCTGGGCGCGATGGGCATGAGCGACGTCGTGTCGTCGATCCGCGAGGTCGGCGGTGGCGGCGGCAGCAGGCCGGGGCAAGGCGGCGGTGGCGGCGGTAACTGGCAGGGGCAAGGCGGCTGGGGCAGCGGATCGGTGGTCCTGTTCGAGTCCCCCGGACTCACCGGTCGCTCGTTCACGGTGAACGGACCCATGCCGGATCTCGGCGGCACCGGCTTCAACGATCGCGCGCGCTCGGCGATGATCAACAGCGGCACGTGGCAGTTGTGCGACGATGCCAACTTCATGAGCAGTTGCGAGGTGCTGCCCCCGGGTCGCCATGACAACCTGGGGAGCGTCACCGGGCGGGTGAGTTCGCTGCGTCCCTTCGATCCCAATGCCGGCGGCGCCGGCCGACCACCCGGCAGCAACTGGGGTGGGGGCGGCGGCAACTGGGGAGGGGGTGGTCGCGCGGTGCTCTACGAACGCGACAATTTCCGCGGGCGGAATTTCACGATGGATTCCGACGTGGTGGCGAACTTTGCCGACGTGGGGTTCAACGATCGCGCCTCGTCGCTGCGAGTACTGAGCGGCACCTGGCTCTTCTGCCTCGACGCCAACTTCCAGGGCGAGTGCCGAACCTTCGGCCCGGGCGACTATCCGCAACTCGGGTGGTTCGCAAACCAGATCTCCTCGGGACGGCGCATCGACGGCAATTTCCGCAATCCGCCGCCCCGGTGGCGATAGGATCGCG
>JBDHRR010000020.1:0-37207 GCA_039807685.1 Burkholderiales bacterium | reverse complement strand
GCCGCCATGCGGGTCGACGGCATCGAGCGTGAAGTCGAACGACTTCGTCCCCGCGTGCTGGAAGCTGAACCAGCCGGCGGGATCGGTGCGGCCGCTCGGGGCGGGGGACTCGAAGCCGGGATTGACGAGGACGACGCGTCGTCCACCCGCCGCCGCGCTCGGTGCGGGCGCGGTCGACGCGACCGCCGCGCTACCGGTCGTCACCGCGCCCGATGCGCCGGCACGCTGGCCGGCGGCGTTGGCATTGGCGCCGGCAGGCGTGGACGGCGCCGTGGTGCAGCCGACGACGAGCGCGACCGCCGCCGCGCCACCCAGCGCGCGCCAGGTGGCGCATCGCGTGCTCGCCGCGTGCAACCGGCCGCGACACCGTTGCCACGAGGCGCGGACCGCGCGTGCCGTCCCCTCACGCACCATCGGTGATGGCGCCCTTGCTGGCGGTCGAGACGAGCTTCGCGTACTTGGCGAGGAGCCCGCGCGTGTAGCGCGGTGCCGGCGCCTTCCACGCGGCGCGCCGGCGGGCGAGTTCGGCGTCGTCGACGTTGAGCTGGATCTGGAGCTTGTGTGCATCGATGGTGATCGAGTCGCCCTCCTGCACCAGCGCGATGGTGCCGCCGACGAAGGCCTCGGGCGCCACGTGTCCCACCACCATTCCCCAGGTGCCGCCCGAGAAGCGGCCGTCGGTGAGCAGCCCCACCGATTCACCGAGTCCCTGGCCGACCAGTGCCGAGGTCGGCGCCAGCATCTCCTGCATCCCCGGTCCGCCCTTGGGACCCTCGTAGCGGATGACCACGACGTCGCCCGCATTGATCTGGCGCGCCAGGATCGCTTCCATGACGGCGTGCTCGGAGTCGAACACCCGCGCCGGGCCGGTGATGGCCGGATTCTTGAGGCCGGTGATCTTGGCAACACAGCCTTCGGTGGCGAGATTGCCGCGCAGGATCGCGAGGTGCCCCTGCTTGTAGAGCGGCTGGTCGAAAGGACGGATCACGTCCTGGTCGGCGCGCGGGGTGTCGGGGACGTTCGCGAGTTCCTCGGCGAGCGTGCGCCCGGTGATCGTCATGCATTCGCCGTGCAGGAGCCCCGCCTTCAGCAACATCTTCAATACCTGCGGCACGCCGCCGGCCTGGTGGAAGTCGACGGCGACGTACTTGCCCGAGGGCTTCAAGTCGCACAGCACCGGCACCCGCTCGCGGATGCGCTCGAAGTCGTCGATCGTCCACGGTACTTCGGCGGCGGAGGCGATCGCGAGGTAGTGCAGCACCGCATTGGTGGAGCCCCCGGTCGCCATCACCAGCGAAATCGCGTTCTCGATCGACTTCCGCGTGATGATGTCGCGGGGCTTCAAATCCTTCTCGATCGCTTTCACGAGGACGCGCGCCGATTCGGCGGCGGAGTCGGCCTTCTCGGGATCGGGCGAGGCCATCTGCGACGAGCCCAGGAGACTCATGCCGAGCGCCTCGAACGACGACGACATCGTGTTGGCGGTATACATGCCGCCGCAGGCGCCGACCGTGGGGCAGGCATTGCATTCGATGCCGTCGTAGTCCTCCTTGCTCATCTTGCCGGCGGTATACGCGCCGACCGCCTCGAACGGCGACACGATGGTGAGCGCCTCGCCCTTCCAGTGCCCCGGCTTGATGGTCCCGGCGTACACGTAGATGCCCGGGACGTTGATCCGCGCCATCGCCATCATGCCGGCCGGCATGTTCTTGTCGCAGCCGCCGACCACCAGTACGCCGTCCATGCACTGCCCGTTCACCGAGGTCTCGATCGCATCGGCGATCACCTCGCGCGAGACGAGCGAATACTTCATGCCCTCGGTGCCCATGCCGATGCCGTCGGTGACGGTCGGCACGCCGAAGACCTGCGGCATCGCGCCGCCCGCCTTCAATGCCTCCATCGCGCGGTCGACGAGCGGCTGGATGCCGGCGTTGCAGGGATTCATCGTGCTGTGACCATTGGCCACGCCGACGATCGGTTTCTCGAAGTCGGCGTCGCCGAAGCCGACCGCGCGCAGCATGGCGCGATTGGGGGAACGGGCGATGCCGTGGGTGATGATCCGGGAGCGGCGATTCGAGGCCATGGTGGCGACTCCTCGTGGGTGGGTCGGAAACGATGTTCGTCGGGGTCGTCACCTTACCATCGGCTCATCGATACCGTCCAATGCAAAGATAGTCATCCATTGATGCTTGTTCGGAATGAACAAGGCTGGTACGGTGTGCCATGGACCTGCGGCAGCTTCGCTACTTCGTGGCGGTCGCCGAGACGCTGCACTTCGGCCGCGCCGCGCGCCGCCTCGCGATCTCGCAGCCGCCGCTGTCACGGCAGATCGCGGCCCTCGAGCGCGGCTTGGGCGTCGAACTCTTCACGCGGTCGACGCGCGGGGTACGCCTCACGCCATCCGGCAGCGCGCTGCTGCCGCGCGCGCGCCGGCTGCTCGCCGATGCCGATACGATCGCGGTCGGCGCGCGGGAGCTCGCGCGTGGCGAGGTCGGTCTCTTGCGCGTGGGCTTCCTCGCCGCGGCGACGTACAGCATGTTGCCGCGGCTCATCACCAGTTTCCGCCGCGCGCGTCCCGGTGTGCGGCTCGTCCTCAGCGAAGCGACCAGCGACCGGCAACTCGTTGCGCTCGCCGAGGCGAACCTCGACGTCGGCGTCCTGTTGCCGCCGGTCAGTGATCCGGCGCTCGCCTGGTTGCCGCTCGTCCGCGAGCCGCTCGTTGCCGCGCTTCCGTCCGGGCAGCGCTGGCCGCCGCGCATCGCGCTCGCGCGGCTCGCCGGCGAACCCTTCATCCTCTTTCCGCGGCCGGCCGGTGCCAGCCTGTACGATCTCATCGTGAATGCCTGCGAACGCGCCGGCTTTACCCCACGCGTGGAGCAGGAGGCGGTGCAGATGGCGACGATCGTGAGCCTGGTCGCGGCCGGGATGGGGGTGGCGCTGGTGCCCGAATCGCTGCGCCAGGTGCGGCGCGCAGGTGTGGTATACCGCCCGCTGGCCGACCGCATCGCGCCGGTCGAGACGGGCCTCGCGTGGCGGGCCGACGACGCAACCCCGGCGCTCGCAGCCTTCGTGGCGCACGCTCGCGACGCCTTTCCTCCGAGGATCCATGCTCGTCCACCCTGACTTCGATCCCGTCGCCGTGCACATCGGCCCGCTCGCGGTCCGCTGGTACGGGCTCATGTACCTCGCAGCGTTCGCCCTCTTCTGGGCGCTGGGGCGGGTGCAGGTGCGGCGCCCCTGGCTCACCGGCTGGCGCGCGAGCGACGTGGGCGACATGCTCTGGTACGGCGTGTGGGGGGTGATCCTGGGTGGGCGGCTGGGTTACGTGCTCTTCTACCAGCCGGCCTACTACCTCCAGCATCCGCTGGAGGTCTTCGCAGTGTGGACCGGGGGCATGAGCTTCCACGGCGGCTTCCTGGGCGTGCTCGTCGCGCTGTGGCTCTTCGCACGGCACCGCGGCAAGCGCTGGCTGGAGGTCACCGATTTCGTCGCCCCCTTGTGTCCGCTCGGGCTCGCCGCAGGCCGCCTCGGCAATTTCATCAACGGCGAGCTGGTCGGACGGGTGACCGACGTGCCCTGGGCGATGGTCTTCCCGCAGGTCGACAAGCTGCCGCGGCACCCGTCGCAGCTCTATCAGTTCGCCGGCGAGGGCGTGCTGCTGTTCGTGATCCTGTGGCTCTACGCGCGGCGACCGCGCCCGCGGGGCGCGGTGTCGGGTCTCTTTCTCGCCGGCTACGGATTCTTCCGCTTCATCGCCGAATACGCCCGCGAGCCCGATGCCTTCCTGGGTTATCTCGCCGGTGGGCTCACCATGGGCCAGCTCCTGTCGTTGCCGATGATCGTGCTCGGCATCGGGATCATGGCGTGGGCCCATGCGCGCGCCGGCAAGGGCGCCGCCGCCGGCACGGCCGGGGCGAAGGTCAGCGCCGCGGATCCGCCCGCGCGTAAGCCGGGCCCACGTTGAGCGGGAGCGCGAGCAGCAGCACGGCAATCAGGTCGGAGACGACCCCGGGGAGGATGAGGAGGAAGGCGGCGAGAACCTTGCGCCCGCTATCCACCATATCGCGCAGCAGCGGTTGCTCGCCGTGCAGTGCGGCCACGGTACGCGCGCGGAATTCGAGGCGTTCGCTGCGCAGGAGGAGCAAGCCGGCGAGGACCGATCCGCCGAGCCACAGCCATAGCGGCACACCGGTGACGCGCGAGAGATGCGCCGTGACGACGAGGTCGAGGGCGGGCAAAGAAAGTACAATGGCGAGTACGACGAAACGCATGGAGTCTCCTTGCCGGACGCGGCGATCCTCGTGCTGACTTCTCTGCCCGACCACGCCGCGGCGTCCGCACTGGCCCGCACGCTGGTGACCGGTCGCCTGGCCGCATGCGTGAACATCGGCGCGCCCGTCGAGTCACTGTATCACTGGCAGGGCCGGCTCGAAACCACGCGCGAGGTTCCGCTGTCCATCAAGACCCGTGCGCTGTTGTACGACGAGGTGCAGGCAGCCATCGTTGCCGCACATCCCTATCAACTGCCGGAAGTTCTCGCCATACCCGTCACGCATGGCCTCGATCGCTACCTCGATTGGATCACCACGGAAACCGGCGCGGCGTAGCGCGGCGCTCGCCGTGGCAGCGATCGTGCTCGTGGTCGCCAGCGGCGTGGCATCGGCCGATCCCAAGCTCCTACCGGCGGAACAGGCGTTTCGCTTCTCGGCGCGGGCGCTCGACGAGTCGACGCTCGAGGCCCGGTTCAGCGTGACCGACGGCTACTACCTGTACCGCGACAAGCTCGCCTTCTTCCTCGATCCGGCGGTGGCCGCGATCGGTGCACCTGCGCTGCCGCCCGGCAAGATCAAGGACGACCCGTTCTTCGGCACCGTCGAGACGTACCGGGGGGACATCGTCGTGCGCCTTCCCCTGGCCGCATCGCTGGCCGGCCGCTCGGTGGTACTCGTCGCCGACTCGCAGGGCTGCGCCGACGCCGGCGTGTGCTATCCCGCCCAGCGGCAAAAGATCACGCTGGCCGTACCGGCGGCGGGGAAGGGGCCCGGCGCGGTCGTCGACGCCATTCCGCCCAAGAAGAACTGGTTCAATTGACGTGGCAAATCACGAAAGTAAGCACACGCTGACATCCGTTCCGCCGATCGTGTCGAATTCCCTCAGGCGCTGGCTTCTCGTCGCGATCGTCGCTGCGGTTGCGCTCGGCGCCGGCGTCTATGTCGCGTCGCAGCGCACGGCATTGCCGAAAGCAGGGTCGGCCACGCCGGCGGCCGTTGCCGAGCTCATGAAGCTCAGTCTCCCCGACGCTGCCGGCAAGGAGCAGCGCCTCGACCAGTGGCGAGGCAAGGTCATGGTGGTCAACTTCTGGGCAACCTGGTGCGCCCCCTGTCGCGAGGAGATGCCCGAGTTCATTCGGGCACAGAAGGAATACGGCGACAAAGGCGTGCAATTCATCGGTATCGCCGTCGATCAGGCGGACAAAGTACAGCAATTCGTCGGCGAGATCGGACTCAACTATCCCGCGCTCGTGGCCGGCATGAGCGCGATGGAATTGTCGAAGGCGCTCGGTAACGACCTCATGGCGCTGCCGTTCACCGTCGTGCTCGATCGCAGCGGAAGCGTCGTGCACACCCAACTCGGCATCCTGAAGCCCGACAAGCTCGCCTCGCTGGTCAAGTCGCTCCTGTGATTTCACCCGGATTTATCCGGGAAAATCCTATAAGCACTGGACAACGGGTCGCAATTGGTCGCAAACTCCGCCCTCGCGCGCCGACGGCGACGCTCGCCATCGCATCACGGCAGCGGGTCGCGGATGGGGCGCTCATCATGACAATAGACGTACGCCAGGTTGGGGGCGCACGTCGCACAGCGGGGTGACGGACGATGGATCTGCGCAAGCTGAAGACGCTGATCGAACTCGTCGAGACTTCAGGCATTGCGGAGCTCGAGATCCAGGAGGGCGAGGAGCGGGTGCGCATCACGCGCATGCCGACCAGCGCACCCTCGGTGGCCGCGTCGACGCCGGTGTTTTCGGTGCCCGCTCCGGTCGCAGCCTCGCCGGCCGCGGTTGCGGCAGCGCCGCCAGCGGCGCCGCCGGTCGCCGACGGCCATGTCGTGAAAAGCCCCATGGTGGGGACGTTCTACCGTTCGGCCACGCCGGGTGCCAAGCCGTTTGTCGAGGTCGGCGATGCCGTTACCGAAGGCATGCCGCTGTGCATCATCGAGGCGATGAAGCTCATGAACGAGATCGAGGCCGACAAGGCGGGCGTCGTCAAGTCCATCCTCGCCGAAAACGGGCAGCCGGTCGAATTCGGCCAGCCGCTCTTCGTCATCGACTGAGCGCGACCAGGTGGCAATGGCGCGGCCGGGCGGCACCGGCAAGTTGTTCGACAAGATCCTGATCGCCAATCGCGGCGAGATCGCGCTGCGCGTGCAGCGCGCCTGTCGCGAGTTGGGCATCAAGACGGTCGTCGTCCATTCCGAGGCGGACCGTGACGCGAAGTACGTTCGCCTCGCCGACGAGTCGGTGTGCATCGGCCCGCCGCCGTCGGCGCAGAGTTACCTGCACGTGCCGGCGATCATCGCTGCCGCCGAGGTGACCGACGCCCAGGCAATCCATCCGGGGTATGGTTTCCTGTCCGAAAACGCCGACTTCGCCGACAAGGTGGAGAAATCGGGTTTCGTCTTCATCGGGCCGCGCGCCGAGACGATCCGGCTCATGGGAGACAAGGTCAGCGCCAAGGCGGCGATGACCAAGGCCGGCGTGCCCTGCGTCCCCGGATCCGACGGCGCGGTGCCGGAAGATCCCAAGGAGATCGTGCGCATTGCCCGTACCATCGGCTATCCCGTGATCATCAAGGCGGCTGGCGGGGGCGGCGGGCGCGGCATGCGCGTGGTGCATACCGAGGCAGCGCTGGTACCGGCAGTGACGCTGACGCGCGGCGAGGCGCTGGCGGCGTTCGGCAATGCCACCGTGTACATGGAGAAGTTCCTCACGCACCCGCGGCACATCGAGATCCAGGTGCTCGCCGACGAGCACAAGAATGCGGTGACCCTGTTCGAGCGCGACTGTTCGATGCAGCGCCGCCACCAGAAGATCATCGAGGAGGCACCCGCACCGGGGATCAATCCGCGCTTGCTGACGCGCATTGCCGAGCGCTGCGCCGATGCCTGCAAGCGCATCGGCTACCGTGGCGCCGGGACCTTCGAGTTCCTGTACGAGGACGGCCAGTTCTTCTTCATCGAGATGAACACCCGCGTGCAGGTCGAGCACCCGGTGACCGAACTCATCACCGGCATCGACATCGTCCAGCAGCAGATCCTGATCGCCGCCGGGCGCAAGCTCGCCTTCCGCCAGCGCGACATCGTGCGGCGCGGGCACGCGATCGAATGCCGCATCAATGCCGAGGATCCGTATTCGTTCGTGCCGTCGCCGGGGCGCATCACCTCCTGGCACCCGCCGGGCGGTCCGGGTATCCGCGTCGATTCGCACGCGTACCAGAATTACTATGTCCCTCCGCATTACGATTCGATGATCGGTAAGGTGATCGCGTACGGCGACACGCGGGAGCAGGCGATCGCGCGCATGCGCATCGCGCTGTCGGAGATGATCGTCGAGGGTATTCGGACCAACATCCCGCTCCATCAGGAACTGCTGCTGGACGACAAGTTCCTGCGCGGCGGCACCTCGATCCATTTCCTCGAGGAGCGCATGGCCACGCGCAAGGGGTGAGCGGCGCGAGATGGACGTCATGGGCCTGCGGAGGGTTGTAAGCTGAGCTACCTCGCGCTGCGCTTCGACGCCGCGGCGAGCGCGGCCCTCCAGTGGTCGGATGCTCTGCTCGATGCGGGTGCGCTGTCGGTGGACCTCGCCGATCCGTTTGCGGGCACCGCCGACGAGTCTCCGCTCTTCGGCGAGCCGGGAATGACCAGCGAAGCGGCGTGGGCGCTTTCCCGGGTGAGCGCGCTCTTCGCCGCCGACAGCGACGTGGCGGCAATCGTCGCCCGCGTCGCGCGCGACCACGGCCTCGCCGTCCCCGTGTTCGAGACGCTGCCGGTGGCGGAGGAGGATTGGGTGCGCAACACGCAGGCGCAGTTCGGCGCGATCGAGATCGCACCGGGCTTCTTCGTGGTGCCATCGTGGACCGAACCGCCGGATCCGGCGGCGCTCAACCTGCGCCTCGACCCCGGGCTCGCCTTCGGCACGGGATCGCACCCGACGACACGGCTGTGCCTCGAATGGCTGCGCGCAGCGCTGCGCGGTGGCGAGTCGGTACTCGACTACGGCTGTGGCTCGGGGATCCTCGCGATCGCCGCCGCGAAGCTCGGTGCCGGCCGCGTGGTGGGCGTTGACGTCGATCCGCAGGCCGTCGACGCGAGCCGCGCCAACGCCGCGCGCAACCAAGTCGTCGCGACCTTTGGTGGCCCGGATACGCTCGGCCCGGGACGGTTCGACGTCGTGGTAGCAAACATACTCGCCAATCCATTGCGGTTGCTGGCGCCGGCGTTGGCGGCGCGGGTGGCCCCGGCCGGACGCATCGCGCTCTCCGGCATTCTCGACGGGCAGGCGCATGAGGTCGCGGCCGCGTATGCGCCCTGGTTTACACTCGCAGCGAGCCGCGCGAGCGAAGGGTGGGTGTTGCTCACGGCGACCCGAACGGCATAACGCATGGCCGACGAGCTATTCACCCGCTGTCCCGAGTGCAAGACGGTCTTCCGCGTCACCGAGCCGCAACTCGCGTTGCGGCAGGGCCAGGTGCGCTGCGGGCACTGTCGGACCATCTTCAACGGGCGCAACGAACTGATTGCGCTCGATCCCCCGGCGCAGGACGATCCGGAGGCGCCGCTCGACGAACTCGCCGCCGGCCCGCCGACGGTGACGCTGCGCAGCGCACAGGCGCTCGATCCGGCCCCGGCGGCTGCCGCGCCGACGTCGGCGACCACCACCCAGCCCAGCGAGCAGCCGGTCGACGTCCACGATTACGACAATCGCTTTGCCTGGGCGGCCGGCAAGCCGGCATCGCGCCGGTGGAAGATCCTGGGCGCTATCGCGATTCCGGTCTTGGTGATTGCGCTCGCCGTACAGGCGATAGTGCACTATCGCGATGCGCTGGCCGCCCATTTCCCGCGCACCAAGCCGGCGCTGACGGCGCTGTGCACCGCCTTGGGTTGCAGGATACAGGCGTTGCGGCATGCCGGCGAATTGTCGATCGAAGCGTCCGATCTGCGCGAGGATCCGGCGCACAAGGGCCTGCTCATCCTGTCGGCGACGATTCGCAATCGGGCTGCCGTGCCGATCGGCTATCCGCACCTGGAACTCACGCTGACCGATGCCTCCGATCAGGTCGTCGTCCGCCGTGCGCTGGCTCCTGCCGACTACGTGAGCGGGACCGTCGATACCAGCACCGGTATTCCGGCTCATGGCGAAGTCCCGGTCCGCCTGTTCATCGACGCCAGCGCGACGACGCAGGCGGGCTATCGCATCTACCTCTTCTTTCCGTAGCGGCGCGCGGCCGGCTCGCCGGCGCGCTGCGGCCGCGGCTATCTGCGGATCGCCGGTTCGTGGGCCGCTTTTCGCCAGCGGACGGGTGCCGGAATCATGCACCGCTTTGGCGCGAAACCAGTGGACCCGCGCCCTTGTTTGGGGCAATATCGCGGACCTGGCTCTGGCAGTCGTCAGGTGCACGCCATAACATACTGATTTGTATACGGGTTATGTTGGGCACGCTTTTCGCTCAACATGTTTCGGCCAGAGCGCATCGTGAGCTTGCCGGCGAGCGTGTGAACAGCCGATGCACACGACGCACGCCCCCACCTTTGCAGCCTCGATTCGCCCCCATTCCTCGTTTTGCCAGGAGACCCGCATGACATCGCCCGCCGCCGTGCTCAAATTGATCAGCGACAAGGAGGTCAAGTTCGTCGACCTTCGCTTCACCGACACCCGCGGCAAGGAGCAGCACGTGTCGGTCCCCGTCAAGCAGTTCACGCAAGACAAGTTCGACTCGGGGCATGCCTTCGACGGCTCGTCGATCGCCGGCTGGAAGGGCATCGAGGCGTCCGACATGCTGCTGATGCCGGACCCCTCCACGGCCAACATCGACCCGTTCATGGATGAGACGACGCTGCTGCTCACCTGTGACGTCGTGGAACCTTCGGACGGTCGAGGCTACGAGCGCGATCCCCGCTCGCTCGCCCGCCGTGCCGAGGCGTACCTCAAGTCGTCGGGAATTGGTGACGTCGCGTACTTCGGACCCGAACCGGAGTTCTTCATCTTCGATGCGGTCGAGTGGTCGGTCGACATGTCGGGGAGCTACTGCAAGGTGTTCTCGTCCGAGGCGGCGTGGTCCTCGGCCGACAAGATCGAGGGCGGCAACATGGGTCATCGTCCGGGCGTGAAGGGCGGCTACTTCCCGGTGCCACCGGTCGATGCCCTGCACGACCTCCGCTCGGCGATGTGCCTCGCGCTGGAGGACATGGGCGTCGAGGTCGAAGTGCACCATCACGAGGTCGCCACCGCGGGCCAGTGCGAGATCGGTACCAGGTTCGATACGCTCGTCAAGCGCGCCGACACGCTGCAGATCCTCAAGTACTGCGTGCACAACACTGCCGCAGCGTACGGCAAGACCGCGACCTTCATGCCGAAGCCGATCGTCGGCGACAACGGTTCGGGCATGCACGTCCATCAATCGGTGTGGAAGGACGGCAAGAACCTCTTCGCCGGCGACGGCTACGCCGGCATGAGCGAGTTCGCGCTCTACTACATCGGCGGCATCATCAAGCACGCGAAGGCGCTCAACGCGATCACCAATCCCGGAACGAATTCGTACAAGCGGCTCGTGCCGGGCTTCGAGGCGCCGATCAATCTCGCGTACTCGGCGCGCAACCGCTCGGCGGCGATCCGTATTCCGTACGTCAGCAATCCCAAGGGCCGCCGCATCGAGGTGCGCTTCCCGGATCCGACCGCCAATCCGTACCTCGCCTTCGCGGCGATGCTGATGGCCGGACTCGACGGCGTGCAGAACAAGATCCATCCGGGCGACCCGATGGACAAGAACCTGTACGACCTGCCGCCCGAGGAAGCCGCCAAGGTGCCGCATCCGTGCGCGTCGCTCGACGAGGCGCTCGACCATCTCGATCGCGATCGCGAGTTCCTCACCCGCGGCGGCGTCTTCAGCAACGACATGCTCGACGCCTTCATCGCGCTCAAGATGGAGGAAGTCACGCGCTTTCGCATGACGACGCACCCCGTCGAGTACGACATGTACTACAGCCTGTAGCGGCGGGGCGGCAGTGGCATGCCTGTCGGCGTCGGTGAACGCACACGCGATCGACGCGTGCGGCGCGTCTTTGCACCGGCGCCGACCGGTACGCTACACTCGACCGCCATGCAGCGACGTGACTTCCTTGCGCGCCAGCGGTGCCTGCCGATCCTCTGCGGATGCCTCGTGCTCGCCTGCGCGGCGCCGGCGCTCGGGCAGTCGCTCGCATCGCGCGCGAAGGAGGCCGGCTGCGTCGACCGGCCGGAGGCTGCCGGTGGCGCGCTGTATCGCTGCAAGACCGCGTCGGGGGTGCCCGCCTATTTCAACGTGCCGGGCGCCGACGGCGCCGCACCGCGCAGCGCGGGAAGCGGCAAGGGCGTGCCGGCACCGGCCAATTTTCCGAAGGTCGATGCCGAGACGCAGCGCTCGCGCGACGATCTCCGCCGCAAGGTGCTCACCGACGAGCTCGCCGCGGAGGAAAGACTCCTCGCCGACGCGCGCACGCTCTACGCAAACGGCGCGCCCAAGCCGCTGCCGGAGGAGACGGCCAACGCCGCCACCTATCAGGAGCGCATCGCGCGTCTGCGCCAGTCGGTGCTCCTCCACGAGCGCAACGTGGAAGCGCTGCGCAAGGAGCTCGGCAACACCAGGTAGACGCGCGTTGGACGGCACGGGCGGCGCGGCGCCGCCCCGGCTGCACGCGTCGCGGTCAGCGCGATGACGCCGATCCCGCTCGCCGCGACGATGCCCGCCGCCGCGAGCTTTCCCGGGCTCGAATTGCTCGCCACCGCCGTGCTGATGCTCGACGCCGACGAGCGCGTGCTCTATGCAAATCCAGCCGCCGAGAACCTCTTCGAGCTTTCGCGATACAAGCTCCTCGGCAGCACGCCGGACCAGCTCTTCGGCGATGCGGCGCCGCTCGCCGGCGCGATCGGCCGGGCCACGGCCTCGGGCACTGCGTACACCGAGCAGGACATCGAGCTCGGCGTGACCGGCAAGACCCGGCTGCGCCTCGCCTGCACGGTGTCGCCGATCGATTTCGGCGGTGCCGCCATCCTGGTCGAGTTCCGCCCGATCGACCGGCAGCTCAAGATCGCCCGCGAGGAGCGGCTGCAGGAGCAGCAGCAGGCCAATCGCGACCTCGTCCGCAGCCTCGCCCACGAGATCAAGAATCCGCTCGGCGGCATCCGCGGTGCGGCGCAACTGCTCGAGCGCGAGCTTGCGCAGCCGCAACTGGCAGCGCAGTTGCCGGAGCCGTTGACCGAATACACGCAGGTCATCATCGACGAAGCGGATCGTCTGCAAGCGCTGGTCAGTCGCCTGCTGACCCCGAGCCGGCTCCCCAATTTCCGGCGCACCAACGTGCACGAGATCCTCATCCGTGTGCGCAACGTCGTGCAGGCCGAGTTCCCGTCGATTCGCTTCGGGCTCGACTTCGATGCCAGCATTCCCGAGTTCGACGCCGATTCCGACCAGCTGGCGCAGGCGATCCTCAACATCGTGAAGAATGCGGCGCAGGCGGTGGCGGCGGGTACGCCGCTGCCGCAGATCGTGCTGGGCAGCCATGTCGTACGCGGCGTGACGCTCGCGCGCAGGCGGCACCGTCTCGGGCTCGCCGTGTCGGTATGCGACAACGGCCCCGGCGTCCCCGAAGCGATACGCGAGCGGATCTTCTATCCGCTGGTGTCCGGCCGCGAGGGCGGCAGCGGACTCGGCCTCACCATCGCGCAGACGCTCATCGCCCAGCACAAAGGGACGATCGAATGGACGAGCGAGCCGGGGCGCACGATCTTCACCATCGTCCTTCCGCTCGGCACGACGCCGATCGTGGATGCCGATGCGCCGCGGTCGGTGTCGGCGCCATGAATGCGAGCGATCCAGCGCCGGTGCTCGGCGACGCCGCGAGCGGGCCTGCGGCGCGCGCCGACGAATTGTCGGCAGGTGGCGGCGACACCGCGGCGGTCTGGGTCGTCGACGACGACCGCTCCATTCGCTGGGTGCTCGAGAAGGCGCTGGCGCGCGAGGGGATCGCGCATCGAACGTTCGCGACCGCCTACGAGGTCTTGCAGGCGATCGCAACCGAAGTGCCCCGCGTGCTGGTCTGCGACATCCGCATGCCGGGCGAATCGGGGCTCGTGCTCCTCGAAAAGGTGAAAGCGCGCTACCCGCAGATTCCGGTCATCGTCATGACTGCGTATTCCGACCTCGACAGCGCGGTTGCGGCTTTTCAGGGCGGCGCTTTCGACTATCTGCCCAAGCCCTTCGACGTCGACCACGCGCTCGCGCTGATCGCGCGTGCCAGCCGCGAGGCGCAGGGCGCGCAGCCGGTGCCGTCGCCGGCGGCCGAGACGTCGGAAATCCTCGGCCAGGCGCCGGCGATGCAGGAAGTCTTCCGTGCCATCGGCCGCCTGTCGCAATCGAATGCGACGGTGATGATCACCGGCGAGTCGGGCACCGGCAAGGAACTCGTCGCCCGCGCCCTGCACCGGCACAGTCCGCGCGCGGCGATGCCGTTCGTGGCGATCAACACGGCGGCGATCCCCACCGACCTGCTCGAATCGGAGCTCTTCGGCCACGAGCGGGGCGCGTTCACCGGCGCGCAGGCGCTGCGCCGCGGTCGTTTCGAGCAGGCTGCCGGCGGCACGCTGTTCCTCGACGAGATCGGCGACATGCCGGCCAATCTCCAGGTGCGCTTGCTGCGCGTGCTGGCCGACGGTGAGTACTACCGCGTCGGTGGCTACGCCGCCTTGCGCGCCAACGTGCGCATCATCGCGGCCACGCATCAGGACCTCGAGGAGCGGGTGCGGCAGGGCCTGTTCCGCGAGGACCTGCTGCACCGACTCAACGTCGTGCGCCTGCGCTTGCCGCCGCTGCGCGAGCGACCCGACGACATCGGGCCTCTCGCCCGGCACTTCCTGCACAAGAGCGCCCGCGAACTCGCGATCGAGCCGAAGTTTCTCGCCGATGCCGCCCTCGCGCTGCTCGCGCGCTTTCCGTTTCCGGGCAACGTGCGCCAGCTCGAGAACGTCTGCCATTGGCTGACCGTGATGGCGCCGGGCCAGCGCATCGACGTGGCCGATCTGCCGCCCGAGGTCCGGCAGCTGCCGGATTCGGCGGCCGAGCCGGCGGGGACCGATTGGCGCGGTGCGCTCGATCGCGAGCTCGCGCAGGCACTC
This sequence comes from Burkholderiales bacterium, assembly GCA_039807685.1. Lineage (GTDB taxonomy): Bacteria > Pseudomonadota > Gammaproteobacteria > Burkholderiales > Casimicrobiaceae > VBCG01. The sequence continues at coordinate 22,779 of JBDHRR010000020.1, read as the reverse complement.
GCCCGCGGCGAGCGCGACGTGGGCCATCGACTCGCCGACGAGTTCGAGCAGACGATGATCCGGCGGGCACTCGCGCACACCGGCGGACATCGCATGGAAGCTGCGCGATGGTTGGGCTGGGGTCGCAACACGCTGACCCGCAAGATCCACGAGCTCGGGCTCGACCCCGAATTGAGCAAGGGAACGCGCGGGTAGCGGGCGGCTCCGTTGCCGGTGGGCGAACGCGGCGGGTCGCCGCGCTATCCGCTCGGAAACGCCCCTGGAGCGTGCAGCGAGCGCTCGACCATTTCCTCGATCACGACGTCCGGGTGCTCGCGCTCGATGAGCGCCTTGTCGAAGGCGCGCGTGCCGACATACACGACGCGGCTGAAGTTCTCGGAGAGGAGCGGGATCAGGGGGATCGCCATCGAATCGCGCAGGACGACCGCTCGCGGCAAGCCGGGACGGTCGCATTCGTAGATCTCGATGCTGGGCGCCTTCCCCGCATCGACTCGCTTCGCGCAACCCGCGCTCGCCATCGCCAGCACCTTGCCCAGCGGGGCGACGTCGTCCTCGCGGATGCGCGAGGGCATGCCGAGCATGTGGATCAAGTCGCCGCTGTAGGTGTCGACGCCAGGCACATACGCTGGACGCGGTGCGGGTGCGATGGCCGGCAGCGCACCCGCCGGCAGCACGCTGCGCACGGCGCGCATGATCGCCTCGTAGCCGATCACCGCGCCGTTGTAATTCCAGTGCGAGTCGGTCTGGTAGTAGACGCGCTCGTGCGCCTTGGCGTCGCGCAGCGCGGCGCGCAGGTCGATGAACGTCACCCGGCCGTCCTTGGCGATGGCGGCGCGCACACGGTCGTACGGCGTGGGGCCCGGCATATGGGTGACCCACGGCGGCAGGTACTCGGGATAGATCGTGTATTTCTCGGGCACGATCACGACGACGTAGCCGATGCCGCGCGCGGCGAGCCAGTCGTGGCGGCGGCCGAGTTCGGCGACGGTATTGGCGACGTCGGACTGGGTGAATTCCATCGTGCCGCGATAGTGGCGGTCGAGCGAGTGTCCATCCTCGCCCAGCCAGTAGAACCAGCCGTCGCGGCCGCGCATCACCGTGCCGAGGCTCGATACGCCGAAGGCGCGCAGCAGCGCGCCGTGATGGAAGCGCACCAGGAGGTCGCGGCCACCGAAGCGGTCGGCAAAGGCGCGATCGAACGCCGGCGCGAACTCGCGCGACAGCGCCAGCGCGGGCCACGGCGCCATCGGCCGGTTCTCGAAGCGCGTCGTGGTGCGCGACCAGGTGAAGACGAGCGCGAGCCCAGGCAGCGCCAGCGCCAGCACGAACAGGATGGCCACGAGGCGATCGCGCCGCGGATGGTCGGCAGGCGCCGGCGGCGGCACCGGCGGCAGTGCGAGCGCATCGGTCACGATATTCGTCCCGTCCCCTCGGGTTGCCGCCCACGAGCGCGGCTGCGCCGTGACAAGGCTTGCGAACAGGCTCGACATTCGCTGCGCGTTGCGCCTCGTCTCCCTCGTTTCCTGGCCGAGCAGTACATACGCGAGCGTGAGTCCGAATGGCTAGAAGCGGAAATAGATGAACGGATTGTAGGTTCCCGCGGCGAGGAACGCGGCCGACAGCGCGAGTACTGCGCCGGTCCACGTCACATCGACGGCGAGCGCGACGTGGGCGAGCGCTCCGGCTTCGCTCGCCGCCCGGTCGCGCCAGGCGCCGATGCGTCGCGCGAGCGGCGCCGCGAACACGACGGCGACAACGATCGTGGTGAGCACGTGCAGGTTCGCGAATTCCTCGAGCGGGTGGCGGGCGGCGTTGCCGGCGGCGAAGCCCGCGAGGGCAGCGTACCAGTCGAGCGCCTGCGCGAGCGTCTCGCAACGAAAGAGCACCCAGCCGCCCATGATCGCGGCGAGCGCATACACGTGCGCGGCACGGCCGCCGCGGCCGAGGATGCGGTCGAGGCCGGCACGCTCGACGACGAGGAACGCGCCGTGCCACACGCCCCACAGCACGAACGGCCAGCTTGCACCGTGCCACAGGCCGCACAGCAGGAACACGATGACGAGGTTGGCGTACGCTCGCCGCTCGCCGCGGCGGTTGCCGCCCAGGGGAATGTAGAGGTAGTCGCGGAACCAGTTCGACAGCGAGATGTGCCAGCGCCGCCAGAACTCGCGGATGCTGCGCGAGATGTACGGGTAGTTGAAATTCTCGAGGATGCGAAAGCCGAACATGCGCATGAGGCCGATCGCCATGTCGGAATAGCCCGAGAAATCGAAGTAGATCTGCAGCGTGTAGCAGACGAGGCCGAGCCAGGCGAGCGGCGTGGTGAGCTCGGTGGTGGGCAGCGCGAAAATCTGGTCGGCGGTGTGTCCCAGCGTATTGGCGATGAGCACCTTCTTGCCGAGGCCGAGGACGAAGCGGCGCACGCCGTAGGCGAAGTCGGCGTAGCGCGTGTCGCGCGCGGGAAGCTGGGCGGCGATGTCGCGCCAGCGGATGATCGGGCCGGCGATGAGTTGCGGGAAGAGCAGGATGTAGAGCGCGAAGCGCGGCAGGTTGCGCTCCGCGTGCGCGTTGCCCTTGTAGACGTCGACGACGTACGAGATCGCGTGGAAGGTGAAGAACGAGATGCCGAGCGGTAGCGGGATCGCGGCGACCGCCAGCGGGGTGACGGCGAGGATCGGCGCCAGCACGTTGAGGTTGGCCACCGCGAAGTTGGTGTACTTGAAGACGGCGAGCAGCGCGAGATTGCCGGCAATTGCGACGGCGAGCCGGCGCTTGCGCGCGATGCCCGCGGGTGCCCGGCCGATGGCGGCGCCAAGCGCATGGTTGAAGGCGACCGAGCCCAGGACCAGCGCGACGTAGGGCACCTCACCCCAGGCGTAGAACACGAGGCTTGCCACCAGCAGCACCGCATTGCGGGCGGCGCGCGGCACGCTGAAATACGCTGCCAGCGTGAGCGGCAGGAAGAAGAAGAGGAAGATCGGCGAGGCGAAGACCACGGGGCGTCGGGCGCGCGGCGGGCGTGGATCCGGCGAGTGCGGTGGCGAGCGATGCGCGGGTCAGGGCTCCGGCGCATCCGCGCGGAGTTCGACGACGACGGGGGCGTGGTCCGAAGGCTTCGTCCCCTTGCGCGCGTTGCGATCGATGCGGCTTGCCACGCAGCGCTGCGCAAGCGGGGGTGAGAGCAGGATGTGATCGATGCGCAGCCCCCGATTCTTGGGAAAGGCGAGCATGCGATAGTCCCACCACGAGAACGTCGCGGGCGGTTGGTCGAAGAGGCGGAAGCTGTCGACGAGGCCGGTGGCGAGGAGCGCACGGAAGGCGGCGCGCTCGGGATCGGAGACCAGCACCTGCCCTGCCCACGCCGCGGGGTCGTGCACGTCGCGATCGTCGGGCGCGATGTTGAAGTCGCCGCCGACCGCGAGTTGTGGATGGCGCGCTCGCTCGTCGCGCAGCATGCCCGCCAGCGCCGCCAGCCATTCGAGCTTGTACGCGTACTTGTCGGAGCCTACGGCCTGCCCGTTGGGCACGTACACGCCCACCACCCGAATGCCGCCGACGGTGGCGGCGATCACGCGCTTCTGCTCGTCGGCGTAACCCGGGATTCCCGCGACGACGTCGTCGACCGCGAGTCCTTCGCGCACCAGCAGTGCGACGCCGTTGTAGGTCTTCTGTCCGGCGTAGTGCGCCGCGTAGCCGGCGGCGGCGAGGTCGAGCGCGGGAAAGCGCGCATCGTCGATCTTCGTCTCCTGCAGGCACAGCACGTCCGGGCGCACGGCGCCGAGCCAGGTGACAAGCCGCGGCAGGCGGACGGTGATCGAATTGACGTTCCAGGCGGCGATGAGCATGGGGCAGTGACGATTGCCGCGGTCCCGTCGCGGCGTCGCGCAGTGTACGCGATGCGCCCGCGCGCCCTGCCTACACGCTCATCCGAGGCCGAGCAGGCGCAGCGGCCCCAGTGGATCGTGCGTACGCGCAATCGCGTACATGAGCGCGAAGCACGCCAGCGCGCCGGCGAAGGCGAGCACCCGCCCCGAGCGGTGGCGCGCGCCGTGCAGCGCGACGATCCCCAGGACGATGTACGCGACGAGCAGCGTGAGCTTGGTCGCGAGCCAGGGGGTGGTGACCGGGTTGAGGCCGAGGATCGCGAGCAGGAGGAGCGCCGCGAGCAGGAGAACCGTGTCGATCACCTGCTGCAGACGGCGCATCGGTCGTGACGTCGGCAGCGCCGATCCGAAGATGACGCCGATCCCGCGACCCAGGAAGAGCGTCCCGCTGGTGACGACGAGACCGACGTGCAGCGCCTTGACGGATGGGTACCACTCGGCGAGCGACATCGGCACGACCCGGACAGTCTCGATCGGCAGGTCGGCCGCGCCGCCTATTTGCGCCCCGGTGCTGCCGGTGGCAGCGGATTGGCATCCACGCGCGGACGAACCAGCATCGGGACAAAACGTCCGAGGTAGATCACGAAGGCGGCGATCCAGGCGAGCGCGGAGGCGTGCAGCGCCGCCAGGGTGGTGGTGAATGGCGCCAGTGCCACGAAGCGCAGCGCCGCTGCCGCGAGCACGAGGACGTAGGAGGCGACCATGCCCCGATCGGCGCGCAAGGGCCGGCCGAGGTGCCCCAGTGCGGTGCGCGTCACCATGCCGATGATCAGCACCGAGAAGCCGGCGATCCCGATCACGTGTACCGGCCACGCAGCACGTTCGGCGATTCCCGCCGCGTGCAGCGCGCCGACGAGGAGCCCCACGCCGAGGCCGGCGTAGCCTGCATACAGGACCCACAGCAGCGGCACGCGCCAGACCGCCCACGGCTTCCAGGCGACGAGTTGCACCAGCGCAATGCCGCCGGCGGCCGCCAGCGCGACCGCGGTCACGGTGGCCGCACCCGGCGTGTGGAGACCACCGAGCGAGGCGATCGCCGCCAGTACGCACGCGGCGACCTGCCAGTGCCCGCTGCGCGTGTGCATCGCGAGTGTGAGCCCCGATACCGCGCGCATCGCGAAGAACGGTATCACTCGCCGCGCCACCAGCAGCGCGAGCGCTGCCATGGCGAGCAGGCCCGCGGTGAAGCGCTGCATGAGCAGTCCGTAATCGCCGCCGCTCGCGGTCCACAGGTACAGGCCGTCGGCAACGCCGAGCGCCGCGACGACGATCGGGATGCCGTAGTTGCGCCGGTTGCGCGTGCGGTAGATCGCGCGGCCGAGCGCGCCCGCCGCGCCAAGGTAGAAGACGAGTTCGAGGACCGATCCCGCGATGAATGCAGCGTCCCCGGGGACCAGGAAGCACGCGCGCGCACCGACCCAGCAGGCGACGAGGACGCCAAGCGCGGCGCCCTTCACCGTCATGGCGCCGGTCCAGTTGACGCCGGCGGTGAGCAGGAAGCCGACCGCGATCGTCGCGACAAATCCCCACAGCATCTCGTGGGCGTGCCAGATCACCCCGGCGAGCTTGCCGCCGACCCATTGCGGCGCGAAGATCCACAGCGCGATCGCGACCGCCGCCCACAGGCATCCGCCGAGATACAACGGGCGAAAGGCGAGTTCGAGGAAGGCGCGCCACTGCGGCGCGCTGCGCGTGCTGCGCACGGGTTCGCTGATGTGCACGAGGCCGGCCATGATCACGTTCCGCGACTACTTCGGATAGTCGCCGCCCTTCGCCGCTGGCGCGATCGCGCGTGCGCCTTGGGCCGCCGCGGGCGGCGTACCCGGCTCGCTGCGCCCGACCGTCGGTCCGCGGCGTTGCGCCTGCGCCTTCGGATAGCCCGCCTCGTCGAGCGCCGCTTGCCAGCGACTTTCGCTGAAGCCCTTCACCACGATCTTGTCACCCAGCGTCAGCACCGGTGCGTTCTCCTCACCGGTGAGCGTGTGCAGCCGCAGGCGGCCCTGCTCGTCCTTTTGCACGTCGACCGTCGTGAAGGGGACGCCGCGCCGGTTGAGCAGACCTTCGGCGTTCTGGCAGATCTCGCCGCAGTCGAAGGTATAGAGCGTGACCGGGAAGCGCTCGGCCGCCATCTGCGCGGTGAGGCTCGGTTCGCTCGTCTCGACGTAATTGGCGCCGAGGCGCTTGGTCTGCACGTTCTTGACGTCCGGCGGCGGCGGGCGGTCGGAATAGACGATGCGGCCATCGGCATCGACGTAGCGATAGACGGATTGCGCCGATACCGCGAACGCTGTCACGGCGAGGGCCAGCGCGGCGGTGACGACAGCGAAGCGATGCGCACGGAAACGCATGGAAGTCTCCACTCAAGCGGGAGTGACCATTCCATTATGCCGCAGGAGCGCATCGAGTTGGGGTGGCCGTCCACGGAAGGCGACGAACGATTCGAGTGCGGGGCGGCTTCCACCACGCGACAGGAGCTCGTCGAGAAAGCGCGCCCCGATCGTCGGCGACACGAGACCTTCCTCCTCGAAGAGGCTGAAGGCGTCGGCGGCGAGCACCTCGGCCCATTTGTAGCTGTAGTAGCCGGCGGCGTAGCCGCCGGCGAACACGTGCGCGAACGACTGCGCCAGACGGTCGTACGCGGCAAAGGGCACGACCGCGACCTCACTTCGCACCGCGGCGAGGATCGTCTGCGGCGAGCGCCACTGCGGGGTGTCCGGGCGCGCCGCCTGCGCGTGCAGCAGCATGTCGAAGAGCGCCATCTCGAGTTGGCGGACGGTGGCGAGGCCGCTGTGGTAGTTCTTCGCGGCGAGCATCCGATCGAAGAGCGCGCGCGGCAGCAAAGCGCCGGTGTCGACGTGGCGCGACATGCTCTCGACGACGCTCCACTCCCAGCAGAAATTCTCCATGAACTGCGACGGCAGCTCCACCGCGTCCCACTCGACTCCGCGGATTCCGGAGACCCCGGCGACGTCGACGCGGGTGAGCAGGTGGTGCAGGCCGTGGCCGAACTCGTGGAAGATCGTGGTGATCTCGTCGTGGGTGAACGTGGCCGGCTTGTCGCCCACCGGCGCGGACAGGTTGCACACGAGATACGCGACCGGGTGCTGGAGCCCGCGGTCGCTTCGTCGGCGCGTGATCGCGTCGTGCATCCATGCCCCGCCGCGCTTGCCGGGTCGTGCGTACAGGTCGAGATAGAACTCGCCGACGCGCGCGCCGCTGCGGTCGCGGATCGTGAAGACGCGCACCGTCGGGTGCCAGGTCTCGGCCTTCGACTCGGCGATGGCGACGCCGTAGATCGTTTCGACCACCGTGAACAGCCCGGCCAGGACACGCTCTTCGGGGAAGTACTGGCGCACCTCCTGCTCGCTGTACGCGTAGCGGTCGAGCTTGAGCTTCTCCGCGGCATACGCGACGTCCCAGGGCTCGAGCACCGACAGTCCGAGGCGGTCGTGGGCGAAGGTTGTCAACTCGGCGAAATCGCGCCTCGCGAAGGGCTGCGCGCGCCGCGCGAGGTCGCGCAGGAACGCTTCGACCTCGGCGGGATCGTTCGCCATCTTGGGTACCAGCGAGACTTCCGCGTAGTTGGCGTAACCGAGGAGGAGCGCCGCTTCGTGGCGCAGCGCGAGGATCCGCTGGATGAGTGCCGTGTTGTCCCACTCGGGCCTAGCACCCAGGTCCGACGCACGCGTCGCGTACGCCTCGTGCAGACGCCGGCGCAGCGCGCGATTGTCCGCGTACTGCATGACCGGCCGATAGCACGGCATGTGCAGCGTGAGCTTCCAGCCGGCGTCGCCGTCGCGCCGTGCCGCCTCGCGCGCCGCGGCGACGATATCGGTGGGGATGCCGGCGAGTTCGTTCGCATCGGTGCCGCGGTACGCCCATGCATTGGTGGCGTCGAGGAGGTTCTCCTGGAAGCGGGTGGCGAGTGCGGCGAGTTCCTCCTGCACTGCCTTGAAGCGCGCCTGCTCGTCGGCGCCGAGTTCGGCGCCGCCCAGGCGGAAGTCGCGCAGCTCGTTGTCGACGAGCTTGCGCTGGGCGGCGTCGAGCATCGGATAGGCTGGGCCGTCGCGCAGGGCCCGGTAGCGCGCGAAAAGGCGCGGGTCCTGCGCCAGCTCGGCATGGAAAGCGACGACCTTGGGCTGGCTCGCTCGATATGCCGCGCGCAGCTCCGGGGTATCGGCGACGGCGTGCAGGTGTCCCACCACGGCCCAAGCGCGATCGAGGGGATCGAGGACGTCGGCGATGGGCTCGACAAGCGTGCGCCAGGTCGGTGCGGCGGTATCCGTGGCGACGCGCTCGATCGTCGCGCGCGCGGCAGCGAGCAACGTGTCGACCGCGGGCTCCACATGGCGTGCTTCGATCGCCTGAAAATGGGGGAGGTCGGAGAAATCGAGCAGCGGATTGGGTGGCGTCATGGGGTGCGTCCTGATGGAGTATCCGCGGCGGCTCCGGTGTGCGCGCGGCGGTCGAGCACGGCGTCGAGAGCGGCGAGGTCGGCGGCCGTTCCCACGTTGGCCCACGCGCCGTCGTAGCGCTCGCCGGCGACGAGCCCGCGCTGGATCCAATCGTGCAGGAACGGCAGCAGCTTGAGCCTGACGCCGCGGAGCGCGCCGCGGAACAGGGCAGTATCGAAGACACCGATGTTGCCGTAGGTGAGCTTCACCGGGCCATCGCGGTGGATGCGCGTGCCTTCGAGCGCGAAGTCACCGGCCGGATGATACGGCGGGTTTGGCACCAGCACGAGATGTACGCGCGGCGTGGCGTCGTCGAGCGCCATGGTATCGGCGAGCGGGCGCAGGCGCGCGTAGTCGAAATCGGTCCACACGTCACCCGAGACGATCGGCACCGGGCCTTCCGGCAAGAGCGGCAGCGCGGTGATGATGCCGCCCGCGGTCTCCAGCGGCTCGGCCTCGCGCGACCAGGCGATGCGCACGCCGTACGCGCTGCCGTCGCCGAGCGCTGTCAGCAGGCGCTCGGCGCGGTGCGCGACGTTGATCACGAGCGACCGGTAGCCAGCGCGCGCCAGCGCCTCGATCTGCCACACGATGAGCGGCTTGCCGCCGACGGGCAGCAGCGGCTTCGGCGTGACGTCGGTGAGCGGTCGCAGGCGTTCGCCGCGCCCGGCGGCGAGGATCATCGCGGTGCCCATCAGAAGGTGTAGCCGACGGTGGGCGTGCGCCCCTCGAGCGCGTCGAGCAGGACGAGCAGCGGCACGAGCTCGCGATACCGCCCGCAGGCGGCGCGCAGATATCCGAGCACGCGGGGCAGGTCGTCGAGGTAGCCCGTCTTGCCGTCGCGGTGCGCGAGCCGCGCGAAGATGCCGAGCACCTTTACCTGGCGCTGCACGCCCATCCATTCGAAATCGCGCCAGAACACGCCGAAATCGCGGTCGACGGGGAGTGCCGCGGTGCGGGCACGCTCCCAATAGCGCACGGCCCAGTCGAGCTGGCGCGCCTCGTCCCAGGCGACGTAGGCATCGCGCAGCAGCGAGACGAGGTCGTAGGTCACCGGACCCGAAACCGCGTCCTGGAAGTCGATCACGCCGGGATTGCGCTCCGGCACGACCATGAGGTTGCGCGAGTGATAGTCGCGGTGCACGAAGGCGCGCGGCTGCGCGAGGTTGTTGGCGATGATCCGCGCGAACGTCGCATCGAGTGCCTCGCGCTCCTTGGTCGTGAGGACGTGACCCAGGTGACGGGCGACGTACCACTCGGGAAAGAGTTCGAGTTCGCGTCGCAGCAGCGGCTCGTCGTAGCGCGGCAGCCCCTCGTCGCGCGAGTGCGCCTGGAAGCGGACGAGCGCATCGATGGCATCGAGATAGAGCGCCTGCGCATTGTCCTCGCGCAGCGCAGCGAGATACGTCGTGTTGCCGAGATCCTCGAGGAGCAGGAAGCCGCGCTCGAGATCCTGCGCGTGGATCGCGGGCGCGTGGACCTGTGCCGCGTGCAGGAGCCCGGCGACGCGGACGAACGGCCGGCAGTCCTCCATCGGCGGCGGCGCATCCATCGCGATCAGCGTCGCGCGACCTTGCGCATCCGGCGCTGCGAGCGTCACGCGGAAGTAGCGGCGGAAACTCGCATCGGCCGACGCTGGGGCGAGCGTGAACGGCGGCAAGTCGGGTAGTGCGGACAACCACGCGGCAAGCTCGGCTTGCCGCGGATCGGCGGGAGGATGGCGGGTGGTCAACGACACGGGTGCGCAGGGGGCCAAGGTCGACACCGGATCCGCAACACTGCCGGCGACGATGGACGCAGAACCACCATGGGTACGGGATCGCCCGCAGCCGACGTTTGCTGCGTCGCGCAGCACTCGCTGGGGCGGCAGGCCGCACGCACTATAGAATGCGCGCTGGTCCAAAGTCGGTAATTCTAGCAAACCGCTCGTCGTTGCCAGTGCGCTTCCGCCCGCTCCGCCCCATGCCGCCGCACCTGGTGGCGATTGCCGTGTCGGTCATGCTCGCGACCGAGGCGCCCGCGCAGGAGGCGCGGCTCAAGATGTCGCGGGAGATCGCGCAACCGCAGGCCAGCAGCATCGTGGGGGCGCCCGCGCTGGCGCCGCCGCCGACAGCCGCACCGCCGAACGTGAGCGACGCGATGGGAGCGGCGCTGCCGCCGCTGGCCCGGCCGGCAGCGCCCGGTGCCGAGTCGATGGGCGCGACCCCGCGCGGCGCTGTCTTCCTGCGCGCCGATCGGGTGCTCGGGAATGCCGACAAGCTCGTCGAGGCGGCAGGTGACGTCGAATTGCGCACGCGGCAGGAGACGGTGCTTGCCGATTGGCTTCAGTTCAACGTTCCGAACGACGAGGTCTGGGCCAAGGGCAACGTGACGCTGCGCAGCGGTCGCGACTGGATCAGCGGTCCGGAGGCGAAGTTCCAGCTGAGCCGTGAGATCGGCTTCTTCGAGGAGCCGCGCTTCTTCATATCCGCCAACGAGTCACGCGGCGAGGCGAAGGAGATCCGTTTCACCGGGCCGCAAACCTATGAGGCTTCGCGCGTCGAGTACACGACCTGCGTCGCGCCCAACAACGACTGGTACCTGCGCGCCGACGAGATCGAGGTCGACAAGTTGCGCAAGGTAGGGATCGCGCACAGCGCCAGCGTGCACTTTCTCGGCGCGCCGGTGCTCTACACGCCGTGGCTCGAATTTCCGCTGTCCAACGAGCGCAAGTCGGGATTTCTCACTCCGACCATCGGTTCGACGCAGGTTCGCGGCTTCGAGGTAGCGGCGCCGTACTACTTCAATCTCGCACCCAATTACGACCTCACGCTCACGCCGCGATTGATGACACGCCGCGGCCTGCTGGTGGGGGCGGAGGGGCGCTACCTCTTCGCGCCTGCGGCGGGCGAGGTCTTGGGCGAAGTAGTGCCCTACGATCGTGCCGCGGAGGAAACGCGCTGGGCGATCGCGTGGAAGCACAACCAGAGCTTCGCGCCGTGGCTCACCGGGTATGTCAATTTCAACCGGGTCTCGGACTCGGCGTACCTCACCGATTTCGCCGATCGCGTCGCCGTCACCTCGCAGCGGACGCTGCCCGGCGAGGCCGGGCTCAATGCGTCGTACGGACCGTGGTCGATGCTCGTGCGCACGCTGTCATTCCAGACCTTGCAGGATCCCAATCCGGCGGCCGCGGTGACCCCGCCGTACAACATGCTGCCGCAGGTGAAGGCGGCGCTCGCCGACACCGACTGGCTGGGGCTCACGTGGAACGGCACCGCGGAATACGCGCGCTTCGCGCAGAGCGCGCTGATCCCGACGGGCGATCGCGCTTCGCTGTACCCGTCGGTACGCTGGAATGCGCAGGGCAATGCGTGGTTCGTCACCGCGCACGCCGGCGTGGTCGGATGGCAATACAACCTCGACGAGCCGACGCCCGGCGTGCCGAGCAGCCGCGCCGACGTCGTCGTACCGGTGACGAGCGTCGACGGCGGCCTGACCTTCGAGCGTGACGTGAAGCTCTTCGATCGCGATTTCGTGCAGACGCTCGAGCCGCGGGCGATGTACACCTACATCCCGTATCGCAACCAGAACCAGCTCCCGGTGTTCGACACCGTACAGGACGATTTCAATTTCACGCAGCTCTTCAGCGAGAACCGCTTCATCGGCGGCGACCGCGTCGGCGATACGAGCCAGATCGCGCTGGCCGTGACCTCGCGGCTGCTCGATCCCGCGACCGGTGCCGAGCGACTGCGGTTTGCGGTCGGTCAGCGGTTCTATTTCGAGGACCAGCGCGTGTACCTGCCCGGGACCACGCCGCAGAAGTCGGGATCGTCGGACTTCCTGGCCGGCGCCGAGGGCCGGCTCTCAGATGCCTGGTCGCTCATCGGCCTCATGCAATACGACTTCGGAACCTCCCAGTTCGAGCGTTTCAACCTCGGGACCCGCTATAACCCTGCGCCCGGACGGGTGGTCAGCCTCGTCTATCGCTACTCGCGGGAACTCGTCGACCAGGTCGGCGGTCAATCGCAGCTCAAGCAAACGTACCTGTCGGGACAGTGGCCGTTGTCGGCGAACTGGACCTTCGTGGGGGCCTGGAACTACTCGTTCCCCGACCGCAAGACCCTCGAGGCGGTGGTTGGGCTGGAGTACAATGGCGGGTGCTGGGCGCTGCGCGTCGTCGGGCAGCAATTGACGACCACCACGGAGACGCGCACCAATGCGATCTTCGTGCAGCTCGAGCTCGACGGCCTGGCGCGCGTCGGCACGAGTCCCCTCGAGCTCCTGCACCGGACTGTCCCAGGGTACCTGCGCTCGAACGATCCCACGCTCAACCGGCGCGATCGTAGCTTCGACCCTCTACCCGAGTTCTAGACATAGCAAAGATGATTCCGATGCCCCTACGGCTTGCAGGGACGTTTCTGATCGCGCTGGCGCTGCCGGCATTTGCGCAACCCGCATCGCCGGGAATCGAGGTTCCCGGCGCCCGGCCTGCCAATGCGCCCCGCCCCGCACCGGCAGCGCCCGCGCGGCCGGCGGCCGCTGTCGTTCCGCTCGATCGGGTGATCGCGGTGGTCAACGACGAGGCGCTGACCCAGTACGAACTCGCCGAGCAGAAGCGCATCGTGCTGGCCCAGATGCAGGCGTCGCACGTCAAGCCGCCGCCGGCCGATATCTTCGATGCGCAGCTCCTCGAGCGCCTCATCATCGACCGCGCGCTGCAGCAGTACGCCAAGGACAACGGCGTGCGCGTCGACGACACGGTCGTGGAGCGCACCATCCTGCGCATCGCGCAGGAGAACAAGATCACGCCCGAAGAGCTGAAGCGCGCGCTCGACCGCGAGAAGGTGTCGTACGCCAAGTATCGCGAGGACATCCGCCGCGAGATCACCGTGCAGCGCCTGCGCGAGCGCGAGGTCGACAGCAAGGTGCAGGTCTCCGAGGCCGAGGTCGACAACTACCTCGCGACCATCGACGCGCAAGCGGGCGGCGAGACCGAGTACCAGCTCCTCCACATCATGGTCGGGGTCCCCGACCAGGCGACACCCGACCAGATCGCCGCGCGCAAGCGCCGCGCCGACGAAGCGCTGGCGCTCATTCGCTCGGGACGGGATTTCCGCGAGATCGCGGCGCAGTATTCCGACGCGCAGGACGCGAGCAGCGGCGGCGACCTGGGCTGGCGCACGCCGGCCCGGCTGCCGACGGTCTTCGTTGCGGTGCTGAAGGACATGAAGAAAGGCGACGTCTCGGCAGTGCTGCGCAGCCCGGGCGGCTTCCACATCGTCAAGCTCACCGATTCGCGCAGCCGGAATCAACCGACCATCGTCGACCAGACGCACGTGCGGCACATCCTCGTGCGGGTGAACGAGACGACCTCGGAGAGCGAGGCGAAGGCCAAGATCGACCGCATTCGCGAGCGCATCCAGCAGGGGGCGAGCTTCGCCGACCAGGCGCGCGTCAATTCCGAGGATGCGTCGTCGACCAAGGGCGGCGATCTCGGCTGGGTCAATCCGGGCGACACCGTGCCCGAATTCGAGCAGGCGATGGACAAGCTCAAGATCGGCGAACTCTCCGCACCGGTGCGCTCGCCCTTCGGCTGGCACCTCATTGTCGTCGACGAGCGGCGCACGCAGGACGTGACGCAGGAGCGCCGACGCGAGGTCGCGCGGCAGGCGATCCGGGCTCGCAAGTCCGACGAGCAGTTCGCCGAGTTCACGCGGCAGGTGCGCGACAAGGCGTACGTCGAGTACAAATCGGACGACAAGTAGAGCGCCGGGCGGCGCCACTCGCCGCACCGATACGCCGCGGATCGTGGTGGCGAAGTCGGCGGCGGCCTGCGATCAGCGTGGCGGGCGCGCTCAACGCGCCGGCAGCACCGCGATGCGCGTGAGCATTCGCGGCGTCGTCGCCCGGAACGTGAGTTCGACCCGCAGTTGATCGAGCGGCAGTGCGCGATCGCCGGCATCGCGCCGGATCGCGATACCGGCCGCGGTTTCCCGCAAGTCGGCACCGCTCGCATCGGCGAGCGTGCGCCAGCCGCCACCGGCCACTCGACCCTGCACCCGAATGCGGCGCAACCCCGCCTGGGGGTCGATGCCGACGACGAAATCGCTGGCGCGCCGCACGCTCGCCGGCAGGTCGGCGGGCGAGAGCAGGATCGCGCGGCCGTTGGCATCGGGCGCGACGGTGAGCGCGCCCTTGTCGAGCGCGATGCGGCCCTGCTCGGCGATCCAGCCATCGCCATCGGCGTGGCTCGGCGTGCCGAAGGTCCACAGCAGGGCGTCGAGCGGCAGCCCTGCCCGCGCCAGCATGAAATCGCGGGCCGCCGCTTCGAGCGGCGTGTTGCGCCACGCGGTGAACGTGCTGTAGCCGGGTTGGCCGACGAGGCTGCCGTTGCTCCCGTTCCACGCCATCGGCGAGACGTAGCGCGCGCCGTAGTTCCACAGGTCACGCAGCCCGCGGTAACCCGCGGCGTACGTCGGCGGCGTGGCGGGGTCGCGCAGGTCGGCGGTGTTGTACTCGCCGACCGCCCACCGCGGATCGATCATCGCAAGCGTCGCGAAGAGCGAGTGACCGCTGTCCATCCGGACATCGTTCACCGCCGCCTCGCCGTAGAGGATCACGCCGAGATGGCCGAGCCGCGGTTTCGACCCTTCGAGCGACACCCCGCCGGAGTCGTAATTGCGCGGCGGACTCGTGAGGTCGGTCGCGAACGGCATCGCATCACCGCGCGGCGGCATCAATCCCTGCGATGACCAGATGCGGTCACCGGACACGCCGGCCTCGATGAGCCACGCGGCGAGTTCGCTGTAGTGCAGGTGCACGAGATGGCGGCGGAAGTTCTCCCATTCGCCGACCCAGGCGTCCCGCCAGAAGGGACGCGCGGGATCGCGGCTGAAGCTGCGGGGTGGATCGACCTCCTGCCACGAGCGCCATTGCTTGCCCGCGAGTTCATTCACCTGCGCGAGGCTGAGCGGCTGTGCGCGGCGGAACGCGCGCAGGTCCGGCACGCCGCCAGTCGTGGACCCGGCATACGGACCGGTGCCGGCGAGCCAGTCGCGAAACTGGCGCAACGTGCCGGGGTTGTAGTCGTACCACTGCGTTTCGGAGAAGAACGGGTTGAGGTACGTATCGGGATCGAGGTTGACGCCCACGAAGAGATCGGGGTGTGCTCGCGCGAACCGCGCGACGATTGCTCCAGCCTGCTGCAGGTTGCGCTTCTTGTAGCGACGGACCTCGGTCGCGTAGACGTTGAAAGTCAACGACCGCGCGAGTTGCGGCGCATCGAGCGAACCGGCGAGCGATTTGAGGTAGTCGTCGGGCATCACCTCGTTCTTCTCGTTCCACTGGTCGTTCGCCGTGTTCTGTTCGAGCTTGTCGTTGACGTCCCATTCGGGGACGTCGCAGTACGCGTCGGCCCAGATCCCGCCGTTGAGCGTGACGAGCACGGGGAGCTTCCTGGCGATCGAATGCGCGAGCACCGCATTGAGCGAATCGTCGGCGATGCGGCGTTCGCCGCACTTGCGCGTGGGATCCCAGTCGGGGTCGAACACCCAATCCTGCGCCGCCCCCTTTGTCGTGCGCAGGTAGAGGATCGGCACCCGAAAGCCCACCCGCACCGTCGACGACAGGTAGGGCGCGTAGACCGTGTCGAGTTCGGCGGCACCGCCGAGATCGAGCCCGGAGAGCGCCGGCAGGAGATGGAAGGGCTCACTCACCCGGGGCGTGAAGGCGGCCCAGCGGGCAAGCGCCCGCGGATCGATGAGGCTGCGCGTGCCGAGGACGCGCTCGCGGCCATCCTTGGCGATGGCGACGATGGCGACGTCGTAACGGTCCGGTGCGGCAAAGTTCGCGAAGAGATGGCTGAAGTCTCCCGTCAGCTCGTAGCCGCCGTTCGCGTTGTCGGGGATCTCGGTCTTGATCCTGGCGACGTCCGGGCGGGGGATGCCGAGCCGTGCCGGATACGCCTTCCCGTCGATTCGGATCTCGACCGCGCGAATGCCGGCCGGATCGAGCGCCCAGCCAGAGACGACGAAGTTGGGGCCGATCACCGCTTCGGCCGTCGGCGCGTCGACGGCGCCCAGCGGCTCCGCTGCGACGCGGGTCGGCGCCGGAGCGCTGCTCGCCGGCGCGGTGACCGCCGGTGCCGCACCTGGCGCGACGCTTGCGCGTTCGCGATGCTGTCCGACGAGCGAAGCGAGTTCGAACCCCGCGACCACCGCGACGAGCGTGAGAAAGCCCGTGAACCAGCGGCGCGCGCTGCGCCGCGCCGGTGACGGGTGTTCGGGCTCGGTGGGTGCGGGATCGGACATGGCGCGATTGTAGCCAGTGCGTCGTCGGTTCCTGGCGGTGCTGCGCTTGCGCGAGGCTGCGCACGCGTGGCGTACCATCGCCGGATGGCCGCTCCCGTGGGTACCGACGCCGCGATCCTCGCCGAGCAGGTCGCGTACTACCGCCGGCGTGCCGGTGAGTACGACGAATGGTGGTTTCGCACTGGCCGCTACGACCGTGGCGAGGTGCTCAATGCCGCGTGGACGAGCGACGCCGCGATCGTCGAAGACGCGCTATGCCGGTGGCTCGAGGCACGCCGCCCTTTGCGCGCGCTCGAACTCGCCTGCGGCACCGGTCTTTTCACGCGCTGGCTCGCGCCGCGTGTGGGCGAACTGGTGGCGCTCGACGCCTCGCCCGAGGTTGTGGCGATCAATCGCGAGCGCGTCGCGACAGCGAACGTGCGCTACGAAATCGCCGATCTCTTCGCCTGGCAGCCCGACGCCCGCTACGACCTCGTGTTCATGAGCTTCTGGCTCTCGCACGTGCCGGCCGATCGCTTCGCCCGTTTCTGGGAGAGCGTGCGCGCGGCGCTGGCGCCAGGCGGTGCGGCGTACGTGATCGATTCAGGGTGGGATACGACGTCGATGGCGAAGAACCACGCGCGGCCGCAACGCGAGGCGGGCATCGCGCAGCGGCAGCTCAACGACGGGAGCGAGTTCCGGATCGTGAAGATCTACTACGAACTCGGCGACCTCGCGCAGCGCCTCGATGCGCTCGGCTGGCGATCGGCGCTGGTGACGACGCCGCGCTACTTCATCCACGGCCCGGTGACGCCGCATGATGCGGTCGTCGATGGGGCGAAAGTGCTTTCACAATGAGACGCCGAGGCACAGAGAAAGTCGCACTTCCTCTGCGTCTCTTTGTGAAATGGCCTCTTTGTGAAATGTTCTGGTCGCGTCAGTCGATGCTGTAATAGACGTACGCGCGCTGCGCGACCTTGCCTTCTTCCATCTCTCGCTCGGCGGCGAGCTCGTCCGGCTTCTTGTCCCACCACAGCGCGCGGCCTTGTCGCTGCACCCCTTCGATGGCGGGCTTGTCGGCGAGGAGCTTGCGGATGAACTGCGTGTGCTCGGACACGTAGCCGCGGGCGGGAAGCATGGGCATGGCGATGGGCCGTGGACGAATCGGAAACGGAAGCGAACCGTACGCTGCGACCGGCAAGCGGCGCACAATCAATTCTAGCATCACGCGGAGGCAGCTCGCGGCGACGCCTCGGGTCGGCCGGCGACCATCGGGAATGCGAACAGGCGGCAATCGATCGCGCCGTTCATGAGCGGCGTCTTGCGGGCGACCTTCAGGTGGATGAGCTTGGGCAGGCGCAGGTCGCCGGTGAAGAAGTGCGCGGTCCATCCCGCGTAGCGCTGCTTCAGGGTGTCGCCCCAGAGCGGATACTGACGCGCGAGTTCGTCCTGATCGGCGAGGCGCACGCCGTACGGTGGATTGGTCAGCAGGATACCCGTCGGAGCCGGCGCGCTGCGGGTGAGGAAATCCGCCTGCTCGACGCGCACGAAGGCGTCGACCTGCGCGGCGCGCAGGTTCGCCTGCGCCTTGCCGACGGCCCCGGCGGCGACGTCGCTCGCGAAGAGCGTGGGCTCGAGCGGTGCGGTGCGGATACGGTCGCGCGCGGCCTGCTTCAGGCGCTGCCACGAGGGCCCGTCGAACCACGCGAGCTTCTGGAAGCCGAAGGTACGGGCGAGTCCCGGGGCCCGATCGGCGGCGGCGAGGGCCGCCTCGATGGCGATGGTTCCGCTGCCGCACAGCGGATCGAGGAAGGCTTCCCCGGGCGTCCAGCCGGTGAGCGCGAGCAAGCCGGCGGCGAGGTTCTCGCGCAGCGGCGCCTCCTCGGCATCGCGCCGATAGCCGCGCTTGAAGAGCGGCTCGCCCGACGTGTCGAGGTAGATCGTCGCGGTGCTCGCGTCGAGGTAGGCGAGCACGCGCACGTCGGGGGCGCGCTTGTCGATCGACGGGCGCACGCCACGCTCCTTGCGAAAGCGATCGCATACCGCGTCCTTCACGCGCAGCGTGGCGAATTCGAGGCTCGGCAGCGGCGAGCGCGTCGCCGTCACGTCGACCCGCAGCGTGCGCGTGGGCGCGAAGTGGCGCGCCCAGTCGATGTCGTGGACGAGCGCATACAGGGCGCGCTCGTCGGTGCAGGCGCCTTGGCCCACGCGCCAGAGGATGCGACTCGCGAGTCGCGATTCGAGGTTGGCCTGCAGGACGAGCGACAGCGGGCCGGTGAAGGCGACACCGCCGTCGGTGGCCGTCGCATCGGTGGCGCCGAGGGCCGCGAGTTCGTGCGCGAGCGCTGCCTCGAGTCCGCGCGGGCACGGCGCGAAGTAGTGTTCGCTCATCGTGACGGCGCCTCGACACCTGCGTTGCAGGTGCGCGCTGCCGCGGTGATCGCGGCCTCGGCAAGTGGCGTCATCAGAACGGCTTGGCGACGACGAGCCAGGTGACGAGCACAAGGATCGGCAATGCCGGGATCTCGTTGATCCAGCGGTAGAAGCGATCGCCGTGGGCATTGCGGTCGGCGGCGAAATCCCCGACGAGCTTGCCGAGGTAGACGTGGAAGGCGATGAGGATCGCCACCAGCGCGAGCTTGGCGTGCAGCCAGCCACCGGCGATGCCGTAGCCCAGCCACAGCCACAGGCCGAAGACGATGGTCAGTACTGCGGCCGGCGTCATGATGCCGCGGTACAGCCGGCGCTCCATGATCTTGAAGCGTTCGCTGCCGATGGCGTCGGTCGTCTGCGCGTGATAGACGAAAAGGCGCGGCAGGTAGAAGAGCCCGGCGAACCACGAGACCATGAATACGATGTGCAGCGTTTTGACGAGCGCCATGACAGCCGGTGACGACGATGCGGGTCAGGCGACGACCGGCGCCGGGCGCTGCCACATGCCGGTGACGGTACGCGCGAGTTGCGGCAGGCGGCCATGGAAGAAGTGGCCGCAACCGGGGAAGACGACGATCGGCAGTTCCTGTGGTCGCGCCCAGGCGAAGACGTCGGCGAGCGGCACCACCTCGTCGACCTCGCCGTGGATGACGATGGTATCCGCGGGGACATTCCCCACGGGAAAGCGGCCTACCGCGGGACCCACCAGCACCATGCGCTGCGGCGTGATCCGCTCCGCGACGCGCGTCTGCACGTAGGTCCCGAAGGAGAATCCGGCAAGGACGACGGGCAGCGACTCACCGTAGGCCGCGCGCGCCGCGGTGAGCACGGCGAGCGCATCATCGCTCTCGCCGATGCCGTTGTCGAAGCTTCCCGCCGAGCCGCCGACGCCGCGGAAATTGAAGCGTACGGCGACGTATCCGAGGGCGAAGAAGGTCTTGGCGAGCGTTTGCACGACCTTGTTGTCGAGCGTGCCGCCCTGCACCGGATTGGGATGCGCAACGAGCGCGATGCCGACGGGCGGCGCCGACGGCAGGTTGTGCACCGTCTCGATCGGCCCGGCGGCGCCGGCCACGGTACTCCGGCGCAGGGTGCTGGGCGTCACCGCGAACCCCGCGTCACAGCCGCAGTCGCTCGACGATCTCGCCGCGTCCGAGGTGGCGGTCGATGATCTCGTCGATGTCGTCGCGGTCGATGTACGTGTACCAGACGTCGTCCGGATACACGACGAGCACCGGACCTTCTTCGCAACGATCGAGGCAACCCGCCTTGTTGATGCGGATCGCCCCCTTGCCCGAGAGTCCCAGCTTCTTGATGCGACTCTTGGCGTAGGCCTGCAGGTCGGCGGCACCCGCGTCGGCGCAGCATTTCTCGCCGTTGTCGCGCTGGTTGAGGCAGAAGAAGACGTGGTGACGGTAATAGCTCATGGACATGCCCGGGTACAGCTGCGCCGTGGCGCGCATGCACGCTCGAGGCGACGGGCGCGATGATCGTTCGATTATAGTCCGCGCGCGTTCCCGGACTGTCCCCAGTGCGGTTGCCCCGCGAGCGCGAACAGCCAGCCGGCGGCGGCGATCGGCCACACCAGCAGCACCGATTGCGTGAGGCCGTTGAAGGTGAGAAGGTGGCCGTAGCGCCAGTTGAAGAGCGTGAGCGGCGCGCGCGCCGGCGGCAGGTCCACCGCGACGATCGGCAGCAGGAGCGAAGCCAGGAGCGTCACCGCGCAGGCCGCCACCTGCGCCGGGCGCGGCAGGAAGACCGCGGCGACCAGCACGACGAGCCCTGCCGCCATCCCGATGGTGACGCTGGGCTTCAGCCACGTCGGCCAGACCACCGGCTTTAGCACCACCAACGCCGCGATGCCCTTGGCGAGGAGTGCCACGCCGACCAGCACCAGCACCGCGCCGCCGATGTCGCGGGGATCGCGCACGAGCAAGGACAGGAAGAGCCCGACGCCGAGGAACTGGAAGGCGGTCACCGCCGCCGCGATGAAGTCGAGAGCGACGTCGGGGGCGAGCGCGGCAGCGGCGACTGGCGGATTGCCGGTGAGCGGCGGCTGCCCCGGGTCGAAGGTGACGGCGAACAGCGGAATGCCCGGATTGACGTGCGCGACGAGCCACAGTGCGAGTAGCGCGAGCCCCACGTCGCCGACCGTCCCCGGCAGGAACAGCCGATTGCGCGCACCCGACAAGGCGCGCCGCAGGCGCTGCGCGCGGACGAGCGAGGCGCCGGCGATGCCGCCGACGAGCGCGCCCGCGCTGTTCGCGGCGAGGTCGACGAGGCTCGCGTCGCGCGGCGGCAGGAACATCTGCAGCGTCTCCATGGTGAACGACAGCGCGATGCCCACGCTCATCGCGAGCAGCGCCCGAACGCGGGGGGTCGCCCGGCGCGGGACCAGCGCGACGAAGAGCCCAAACGGGACGTACGCGATCACGTTGGCGGCGACGTCGTAGCGCGTCCACCGCAATGGCCACGGGGAAAAGAGCCAGAACGGAACGCCGGCCGCGGGGGGAATCCACGGCGCAAAGGGTTGCAGGCTCGCGATGGCGATCGCGACACCGTAGATGAGCGCCAGCGCGTGCGGCAGCAGCGTTCGTTGGCCTTGCGTGCTCATGGCGTCTCGCGGCGCCACGCGGGCGGCGCGCTCCGGCGTGCGCGCATCACGGCTGCAACGTCTTGCGCATGACGCTCATGCGCTCGTCTGCCGCGATCTCGACGAAGCCCGCGGCCTCGAACATGCGTCGCGGGCCATGGTAGTGGTCGGTGGCTGTCGCATCACCTTCACCGACGTTCCACGGATAGGCATCGACGAAGACCACGCCGCGCTCGGCGAGATTGGCGATCCCGGCGGTGAGCAGCGTGCGCGACACGCCCCGGCGCCGGAAGGCGGGCGCCACCACGAAGCAGACGATCGCCGCGGCCTCGTGCGGCGCTGCCGGCATCGTCGGCGGCGCGAGGCGCAGGCGCGCGCAGGCGTGGCGCAGCTTGCTGTACGGCTGCGCATTCATCCAGCCCACGACGTCGCCGTTCACATACGCGAGATAGCCCTCCATCTCGCCGGTCTCGATGCGCGCGCGCATCGCCTGCTGGTTCATCGCGCCGGTGAACGACGGCCAATCGAGCGCCGGCGCCACGTGGTAGTAGTGACAGTAGCAGCGCGCCCACTCCGGGTTGTCGGCAAATGCCGGCCCGTGCTCGTGATCGAAGAAGCGCAGGTAGTCGTCTACCCGCAACGGCGTGAGCCGCTCGACCGTGATGTCCATGCTGTCATGATCGCATGGTCGCGAGCGGCGGCATGTCTGCCGGGGATTCGCCAAGCCCGGCAGTCGCGCGCCTCTCACCACCGTCGGTCGCGTACCAGCGGCACCGCACCAAACCCGAGAAATCGTCGGGCCCTGCCCGCGATTTCTCCCTGATCAGCTCGTCGTCAGGCCGTCCGCGTCCTGGATTTTTCCAGGGGTTGCGGGCGTTAGCCCTCGCAACCCCTCTGGCTTATATACTCCTTGGCCCTCGCAACCCCTCTGACTCATCGACTTGCTTTTATCTCGGTCCACATCCGATTACGCAGCCGCCGCTGCGCCGGGGTGAGATCCTGCAACTGCTGGAGCTTCGCCTGTACCGCCTTCGGCGGGAACACCGCCGGCAGCGCCTTGATCGCCGGATCGATGTACTGGGCCGCCGCGGTGTTCGGGTTGCCCGAGCCGATGAGGTTGGTGAGGTCCGCCGAGTTCTTGCCGT
>JBDHRR010000140.1:0-8435 GCA_039807685.1 Burkholderiales bacterium | reverse complement strand
GCCGGCACGCCAATTGCCGCCGGCAGCGCCGCGAGCGCCAATGCCGGGGCGGCGAGATCGAAGTCGATGCGGGGCCGCACCGCACCGGTATCGACCGCGAGCGTTCCCTTGAGCGCGTTGGTGCCGATCGCCAGCGCCAGGCCGTCGAACGCATAGCGGGTGCCGTCGGCCCGGATCTTCGCGGCAATGCGCAGCTTCTGCCCGGCGATGGTTCCGCGCATCTCGACGGGGTACGGCCACTTGCGGTCGAGCAGATCATGGAGCGGCCCGACGCGCCCGTCGAGATCGAGCGCGACCTCGCCCACGGTGCCCGCGAAGCGAAGATCGACGTCGCCGGACAGGGCGCGCGTGTGCAGGTCGAGTTCGCGCACGGCAATCGTGGTCGTGGACGGCTTCGCACCGTCGCGATAGGTGATGACGCCGTCGCGGATCGCTACGTTGCCGATCGCCACGGCGGCGGGCAGCATCGGCGCCGGCGCGCGCGCGACGGCGGGCGGCGTCGCGGCGCCCTCGAACTGCCAGTTGGCGCGCCCCGCGGCATCGCGCTCGAAGGCGATGCGCGGGCCATCGAGCGCGATCCGCGACAGCTCGATGCGACCCGACAGCAGCGGCAGCAACTCGATGGTCAATTCGAGGCGCTTGGCCTCGATCATCCTGGGCGCGCTCGCCCATGCGGCGTTGCCAAGCGTGATGTCGCCGAGGATCACGCGCGGCGGGAGTGCAAGCGCGACGCGCGCATCCCCCGCCACCACCAACTCGCGGCCGGTGAGCGCCTTCACTCGTGCCGCCACCGGCGGGACCAGCGTCTCGCGGCCCAGCGTGGTGACCGCGATCGCCGCACCGACGACCGCCACGACGCCGACGATGGCGATACCGACGAGGATTCGGACGGCGCTGCGCATGCCGCCGATTCTACGCGCGGCGGCGAGCGCAGAGCGGGCGCCGCCTCAGTGTGCCGGCGCGATGTTCGCGTTGCGATGGAAAACGTTGCCGGGATCGTATTCGGCCTTGATCCGCGCCAGCCGCGCGTACTTCCCGGCGCCGTACGCCATCCGGACCCGCTCGTCGTCCGGGTCGGTCATGAAGTTGACGTAGCCACCGGCACCGCTCGCACAGGGCTGCATTGCGCTCCAGAAACTGCGCACCCACGCGCGCTCCGCGTCGTACACGTCGCGTTCCATCGCGTGGCCGGCAATATTGAAGAGGTAGCTCGCCTTGCGGCTGCCCCCGAAGGCGCTGTCGTCCTCCCCCAGCGCACCGTAGGCGCCGCCCAGGTGGAATGTCGGGCAGAACGACACCGGCGAGCGTTTGCGCGGCGCGTGCTCGCCGATGGTTCCGATCGCGGTATCGGGGAGCGCATCGAGGAACATCGATTTCTCGTAAGCGAGCGTCCCCCAGGCCGCACTGTCATTGAACATCTGCTGGAGCGCGACGTAGGGAATCGGGGTGACGAGCTCGAAGAGCGGAGCGAGTCGCGCGCGGACCGGCTCCACGGTCGCCGCGTGCTGCTCGGGTGTGCCGAAGCCGACGACCACCAGCGCGTGCCCCAGGCGCCCGTGATGCGCCGGCGGAACGAAGGGTGCCGGCGGTGCGCTCAGCGCGACGGCGATGAAACCCGTGGCCTGGTCGGGCAGCATCGGAATGACCTCGCGGCACAAGGCGAGCGCTTCGGCGCCGCGGTCGAGATCCCAGAAGAACAGCCCGACGTTGACCATCGGCCCCACCGGCTGCAGCGCGAATTCGAACGACGTCACGACACCGAAATTGCCACCGCCACCGCGCAGCGCCCAGAAAAGATCAGGATGCTCGGTGGCCGATGCGTGGACGACGCGCGCGTCCGCGAGCACCACCTCGGCACTGACGAGGTTGTCGCAGGACAGTCCAGCCTTCTTGGTGAGCCAGCCGATACCCCCGCCGAGCGTGAGCCCGGCCACTCCCGTGTGACTCACGAAGCCCCCGGGAGCCGCGAGGCCGTGCGCCTGCGTGGCCGCGTCGACGTCGGCCCAGGTCGCGCCGCCGCCGCAGGTCGCGCGCCGCGCGCCCGGATCGACCGTCACCGCGTTCATCGCGCCCAGGTGAACCATGAGCCCGTCGTCGCAGGTCGCGTGCCCGGCGTAGTTGTGTCCGCCACCGCGCACGGCTACGTCGAGTCCGTTGGCGCGTGCGAAGCGCAGCGCCTCGGCAACGTGCGCCGCCGACGTGCAGCTCGCGATGATCGCCGGGTGCCGATCGATCGCCCCGTTCCAGATCCCGCGACTGCGCTCGTACTCCAGGTGCCCCGGTCCGAATGCGCGGCCACCGAACACGGATGCGAATTTCTCGATGCTCACGCCGGGCATGCTCATGACGACTCCCGCGGAGAAGGATGGGGAATGTCAATCTATGCCTCGCCCGTCGGGGCGGTCAACGCGGGTTCCCGGGGAGGGTCCCGCGCACGGGGCCGGAACGCGCGGGTGCCGTGAAAACCCCAGGAATGGCCGCGCGGGCTCGATGCCAGTCGACTCGCCGGGAGCGCGCGCCCCGCGCGCGGGTCGCTACCGCAACGACGCGTTGAGTCTCACGAGGGCGGCGCTGCCGGGCACGAGGTCGGTGTCGCCGAGCGCATTGAGCGGCGTCTCGATGGTATCGAGCGCGTCGTGCATGTCGGCGGAATCGGCGTGCAGGTAGATGAGGCCGGTCACGATCTCGCCCGCTGCCCGGTGCGTCTCGAGGTAGCCGAGCGCGGCGGCGCGATCGGAAGGATCGTAGTGCCGGCCGACCTTGTGCAGGCGCACGGTGCCACCGTCGTGCAGCACCACCGTCCGCGCCTCGCCTGGCGCGTATTCGGTGGTGATCTCCTCGCGCGGCGAGATGAAGTCGAGGAAATTCACCGACTCGTTGTGCTCGCGCACGTAGTCGTAGCTCTTGGTCGATCCCGGATGATTATTGAAGGCGACGCACGGGCTCAGGACGTCGATGAACGCCGCGCCGCGGTGCGCCACCGCCGCCTTGATGAGCGGCACGAGTTGCTCCTTGTCGCCCGAGAAGCTGCGGGCGACGAAGGTGGCGCCCAGCGTGATCGCCAGGGTGACGAGATCGATCGGCTCGTCGCTGTTCACCGCACCGCGCTTGCTCTTGCTGCCCTTGTCGGCGGTGGCCGAGAACTGGCCCTTGGTGAGGCCGTACACCCCGTTGTTCTCGACGATGTAGACCATGTTGACGCCGCGGCGCATGACGTGCGCGAACTGCCCCAGCCCGATCGACGCCGAATCGCCGTCGCCGGACACGCCGAGATAGATGAGGTCGCGATTGGCGAGCGCGGCGCCGGTCAGCACCGACGGCATGCGCCCGTGCACGCTGTTGAAGCCGTGCGAGTTGCCGAGGAAATACGTCGGCGTCTTCGACGAGCAGCCGATGCCCGAGAGCTTCGCCACCCGGTGCGGCGGGACGTCGAGCTCGTAGAACGCCTGGATAATCGCCGCACTGATCGAATCGTGGCCGCACCCGGCGCACAGCGTGCTGATCGCGCCTTCGTAGTCGCGCCGCGTGAAGCCCAGCGCATTCCTGGCGAGGCTCGGATGATGGATCTTCGGCTTGGCGAGGTAGGTCATGGTCAGGGATCGGGGATCGGGGATCGGGGATCAGGAATCGGGGATCAGGGATCGGAAGTCTGCGGTCGCGCGACAGGTGGCTGCGGCAGCGTCACGCAGCGCCGGTACGGCGCAGGGGCGTCACGTTGAACACCCGTGCCTTCTCGGCGATCTCGCGCGTGATGAAGCGCGCGGTGATCGGCGTCCCGTCGTAGTGCAGGATCGAGATGAGGCGCGACGGATCGATGCCGCACTCGTTCACCATGAGCGACTTCATCTGCGCATCGCGGTTCTGCTCGACGACGAAGACGTGATCGTGTGCGGTGATGAAGTCGGCCACCGCATCGACGAACGGGAAGCCGCGCAGCCGCATCCGATCGAGGTGAATGCCGTCGAGCTCGAGGGCGGCGAGCGACTCGCTCATCGCCGCGCCGGTGGAGCCGAACCAGATCACGCCGCTGCGCGTGGGCTTGCTCGCGCGGGTGATGACCGGCGCCGGGACCAGCGACTTCGCCGTCTCGAACTTGCGCAGCAGCCGCTGCATGTTGTCGACGTACGCGGGGCCCTCCTCCGTGTAGCGCGCGTAGCGATCCTTGCTGGTGCCGCGCGTGAAGTAGCTGCCCTTGCTGGGGTGCGTGCCGGGGTACGTGCGGTACGGAATGCCGTCGCCGTCGACGTCGAGATAGCGTCCGAAATCGCGGCCCGCCTCGAGCTCGGCTTCGGTCATGACCTTGCCGCGATCGAGGCGCTTCGCGTCGTCCCACTCGAAGGGCTCGGTCAGCCAGTCCTGCATCCCGATATCGAGGTCCATCATCACGAAGACCGGCGTTTGCAGGCGATCGGCGAGATCGAACGCCTGCGCGCCGAAAGCGAACGTCTCGGTCGGATCCTCGGGGAAGATCAGGACGTGCTTGGTGTCGCCGTGCGAGGCGTACGCGCAGGAGACGAGATCCGCCTGCTGCGTGCGCGTCGGCATGCCCGTCGACGGGCTGCCGCGCTGGACATTGAAGAGCACCGCCGGGATCTCGGCGAAGTAGGCGAGACCCAGGAACTCCTGCATGAGCGAGACGCCGGGTCCGGAGGTCGCGGTGAAGGCCCGGGCCCCGTTCCACGCGGCGCCGACCACGATGCCGATCGAGGCGAGTTCGTCCTCGGCCTGGATGATCGCGTAGCGCTTCTTGCCTGTCGCCGGGTCCGTGCGGAGCTTGCGGCAGTACGACCCGAAGCTCTCCGCGAGCGACGACGACGGGGTCAGCGGGTACCACGCCGCGACCGTCGCGCCGCCGTACACCGCGCCGAGCGCCGCTGCGCTGTTGCCGTCGACGAAGATGCGCTCGCCCACGCGGTCGCTGCGCGCCACGCGGATCGGCAACGGACAGGCGAAGGCCTGCTGCGCGTGCTCGCGCCCCATGGCGAGCGCCTTGCGGTTGGCGTCGATCAACGCCTCCTTGCCCTTGTACTGTTCGCCGAAGAGCCGCTCGATCTCCTCCGGCGCGATGTCGAGCAGCGCCGACAGCGCACCCAGGTAGATGATGTTCTTGAAGAGCTGCCGCTGCCGGGCGTCGGTGTACGTCGCATTGCAGATCGCGGTGAGCGGCATCCCCAGCACCGTCACGTCGTCGCGGAAGCGCGACGGCTGCAGCGGCTTCGTCGAGTCGTAGAAGAGCCAGCCGCCCGGCTCGAGCTCGGCGACGTCCTTGTCCCAGGTCTGCGGATTCATCGCCACCATGAGGTCGACGCCGCCGCGGCGGCCGCGCCAGCCGTCGCCGGTGACGCGCACTTCGTACCACGTCGGCAGGCCCTGGATGTTCGACGGGAAGATGTTGCGCGCCGCCACCGGCACGCCCATGCGCAGGATGGCGCGCGCGAAGAGCCCGTTGGCCGAGGCGGAGCCCGACCCGTTGACGTTGGCGAACTTGACGACGAAGTCGTTGACCCGCACGTCGGAATGGACATCGGTACGCATATCAGGCAACCCTCGCGATTTCGCGCTCGCGCGCGTGGTGCGTGCGGCAACGATCGTCGGCGTGCGCGGGAACGAGCAGGAATTTCTGCATGTCCCAGGCGCCGGTCGGGCAGCGCTCGGCGCACAGCCCGCAATGCAGGCAGACGTCCTCGTCCTTGGCCATGATACGGCCGGTGTTGAGCGTTCCCGACACGTACAGGTCCTGCGCGAGATTGACCGCCGGCGCCTTGAGACGCTGTCGCAGGTCGGCCTCGTCGCCGTTCTCGGTGAAGGTGATGCAGTCCATCGGGCAGATGTCGACGCAGGCGTCGCACTCGATGCACAGCTTGTCGGTGAACACCGTCTGCACGTCGCAGTTGAGGCAGCGCTGCGCCTCGGCAAAAGCGAGCTTCGGATCGAAGCCCAGCTCGACCTCGACCTTGATGCTGGCAAGCGCGATCTTGGTGTCCTTGAGCGGCACGCGGAAGCGGCGATCGCCGGTGATCGCGTTGTCGTAGCTCCACTCGTGGATGCCCATCTTCTGCGACGACAGGTTCGTGTACGGCGGTGGACGCTTGCGGACGTCCTCACCGCGGCAGTGAAGGTCGATCGAGATCGCCGCCTCGTGGCCGTGCGCGACCGCCCAGATGATGTTCTTGGGCCCGAACGCGGAGTCGCCGCCGAAGAACACGTTGGGCAGCGTCGACGCCATCGTCGTGGTGTCGACGATCGGCATGCCCCAGTTGTCGAAGGCAAGCCCGAGGTCGCGCTCGATCCAGGTGAACGCGTTCTCCTGGCCGATCGCCACCAGCACATCGTCGCAGGGGAAGTGGACGTCGGGCTCGCCCGTCGGCACGAGCTGGCGACGGCCCTTGGCGTCGCGCTGCGGGGCCACCTTCTCGAACGTGACACCGGTGAGCTTGCCGTGGTCGTGCGTGAATGCCTTCGGCACGAGGTAGTTGTGGATCGGGATTCCCTCGTGACGAGCGTCCTCCTTCTCCCACGGCGACGCCTTCATCTCGTCGTAGCCGGAGCGCACGACGACGTCGACCGCCTCACCGCCGAGCCGCCGCGCGCTGCGACAGCAGTCCATCGCGGTATTGCCGCCGCCCAGCACGACCACGCGCTTGCCGATGCGCGTGACGTGACCGAACGACACGCTGGCGAGCCAGTCGATGCCGATGTGGATGTTGGCGGCCGCTTCGCGGCGGCCGGGAATGTCGAGATCGCGGCCGCGCGGCGCGCCGCTGCCGACGAAGACGGCGTCGAAGCGCTGGTCGAGGAGGTCGCGCAGGCTGTCGATGCGCTGACCCGGGCGAAAGTCGATGCCCATGTCGAGCACGTAACCCATCTCCTCGTCGATCACGCTCTCGGGGAGGCGGAATTTCGGAATCTGGGTGCGCATCATGCCGCCCGCCTTGGCATCGCCGTCGAAGACGACGAGGTCGTAGCCCAGCGGCGCCAAGTCGCGGGCAACGGTGAGCGAGGCCGGCCCGGCGCCCACCAAGGCGATGCGCTTGCCGTTCTTCTGCGTTGCCGCCTTGGGCAGGAACTCGGTGATGTCGTCCTTGTAGTCGGCGGCAACCCGCTTCAGCCGGCAGATCGCCACCGGCTCGGGCTTGCCCTTCTTGTCGCCGCCCTCTTCCACCCGACTGCGCCGGCACGCGGGCTCGCAGGGGCGGTCGCAGGTCCGACCGAGGATCCCCGGAAACACGTTGGCGTGCCAGTTGACGAGGTAGGCGTCGCCGTAGCGCCCGGCGGCAATGAGACGAATGTATTCAGGAACGGGGGTATGGGCAGGACACGCCCACTGGCAGTCGACGACCTTGTGAAAGTAGTCGGGCTGCGAGATGTCGGTCGGATTCAAGCGCACCTCCTCGGCAGGGCCGGCTCGCGCGGCGGATTTCACGGCACGCGGCGGCATTTGCGGCAGCCCCGAATGTTACCCTGATTCGGCCGTCGCGGGCCGCCGGCCGACGCGCATAAGTGACTGATGTCAAGAGGGGTATTCGCGCGCACGACCGGCCACGCCAGGTATCTGCACGGTGCGGCAACGGCATCACGACCGGGCCGCGTAGAATCGGGCGCGGTTGCCGTCGGTGACACTCTCCATCCGTCATGAACGCTCCGGACTCCCCTCCTCTTCGTCTCACCTCGTTCTCGCACGGTGGCGGCTGCGGCTGCAAGATCGCACCCGCCGTGTTGCGCGACATCCTCGGCCAGGCGACGGGCGCCATCATCCCGCCGCAACTCCTGGTCGGCATCGAGACCGCCGACGATGCCGCCGTGTATCGGATCAACGAGACGCAGGCGATCGTCGCCACCACCGATTTCTTCATGCCGATCGTCGACGACCCGTTCGATTTCGGCGCCATCGCCGCCACCAATGCGATCTCGGACGTCTACGCGATGGGCGCGACGCCGCTCTTCGCGCTGGCGCTGGTCGGCATGCCGGTGAAGGACCTGCCGGTGGATACCATCCGCCGTATCCTTGCCGGCGGCGAGAGCGTGTGCGCGAAGGCCGGCATTCCGATCGCCGGCGGTCACACGATCGATTCGGTCGAGCCGATCTACGGCCTCGTCGCGATCGGCGTCGTCGATCCGCGCCACCTCAAGCGAAATGCCGGCGCGCGGCCCGGCGATCGCCTCATCCTCGGCAAGCCGCTCGGCGTCGGGATCTACAGCGCCGCGCTCAAGAAGGAGGCGCTCGATCGCTCGCAGTACGCGGCGCTCATTGCCAGCACGACGCAGCTCAACACGCCGGGCATCGCTCTGGGCAAGCTCGCCGGCGTGCACGCGCTCACCGACGTCACCGGCTTCGGCCTCCTGGGCCACCTCCATGAGATCTGTCGCGCGTCAGGGGTGGGAGCGGCAATCGACATCGCCCGCGTCCCGCTGCATCCGGGCGTGCGCGATCTCGT
>JBDHRR010000139.1:0-8438 GCA_039807685.1 Burkholderiales bacterium | reverse complement strand
CGGCGCCGTCCACGAGATCGGCTGCCGCCTCGGGATCGCCACGCCGTTCACCGATGCGCTCTTCGGGCTCACCCGCCTCTTCGGGCGCGAGCACGGGCTCTATCCCGAGGCGGCGCCCGCCACCCCACGCTGACCCCCGCGCTTGGCTAGCGCGTGGCGACGATGAAGAGCCGGGGGAACGGCAGGAGCACGGTGCCGTCGGGCAGTGCGGGATAGCCCACCGCGATCGCCTCGCGGTACCGCGCGAGGAATGCCGCCCGCTCGCGGGCGTCGAGCGGCGCGAGATAGGGGCGCATCCCCGAACCCTTGAACCATTCGACGACCGCATCGTGGTTCGGCAACGGATGGTGATACACCGTGCGCCAGACCTCGACGCTGTGCGCGAGCGGCGCCAGCAAGGCGTAGTAGAACGCCGGCGGGTGGCGCGTCAGCGTGTGCACGTTCGCGACCTTTGCCGCCCACGGTCCCGCCTGCGCCACCTGCCGCAGCGCCACGTGCGCCGGCTCCTGCTCGTTGTCCGGCGTCTGGATCGCGAGCGCGCCGCCAGGTGCGAGCGCGCCCAGCAAGCGCGGATACAGCGTCGCGTGATCGGGTAGCCACTGCAACGACGCGTTGGCGAGCACGACGTCGACCGGCGCAGCGGGCTGCCAGCTGGCGATGTCGCCACGGACGAACTCGATCGCCGGCAGACGCTGCCGCGCACTCGCCAGCATGTCGTCGTCGTTGTCGATGCCGACGATCGCCGCGTCGGGATAGCGGGCGGCGAGCACCGCGGTCGAATTGCCGGGTCCGCAACCCAGATCGACGGCGCGGCGGGGGCCCTCGACAGGAATCGCGGCGACGAGATCGCGCCCCGGACGCGTCCGCTGCGCTTCGAAAGACGTGTATTGCCGAGCGGACCACCCCATCGTCGACTCTCCTGCAAGCGCCAGCGCCCGCGACGCGCCCGACGCGCGAGTCGCAGCGCAGCCACCGCGGCCAGCTGCGCTATCCTCGCACGTCCTGCTCCGGAAAGGCGCTTCACATGCCGACCGCTCGCTCGCGATTTGCTGCACTCCTCGTTGCCGCGCCCTTGCTTGGACTTGCCACCGGCGCCGGCGCGCTCGACCGGTTGGTATTCGCCACCGACTGGCTCGCGCAGGCCGAGCACGGCGGCTTCTACCAGGCGGTGGCGGAAGGCACCTACGCGAAGCACGGCCTCGACGTCACGATCCGCATGGGCGGCCCGCAGGTCAACGGCATGCAACTCCTCGCGGCAGGGCAGCTCGACGTGGCGATGGCCGACGGCCTGCAGGTCCTCTCGGCGGTGGAGAACGGCGTACCCGTCACCGCCATCGGCGCCACCTTCCAGAAGAATCCGACGGTGATCATCGCGCATCCGGGCGTGCCGGATCTCGCCGCGCTCAAGGGCAAGCCGATCGCCATCGGCGCCGCCGCCAACAATACGTTCTGGCCGTGGCTGAAGGGGACGTTGGGCTTCACCGATGCGCAGAAGCGTCCGTACGGCTTCTCGGTGCAGCCGTTCCTCGCCGATCCCAAGCTGTCGCAGCAGGGCTTTGCCACCTCGGAGCCGTACTCGATCGAGAAGGCGGGCGTGAAGCCCGTCGTCTTCCTGCTGGCCGACCTGGGTTACCCGCCCTACTCCGAGGTGCTCGCGGTGACCGACGCCACGCTCGCCAAGCGGCGCGACGTCCTCCACCGCTTCCTCCTCGCTTCGGCCGAAGGGTGGAAGAGCTATCTCGCCAATCCCGCGCCGGGCAACGCGCTCATCAGGAAAGCCAATCCGCAGATGAGCGACGAACTCCTCGCCTACGGCGTGCGCAAGATGCGCGAGTACGGCATCGTGGGCGGCGGCGATGCGCTGGCCCGCGGCATCATGACGATGAACGACGATCGCTGGTTCGCGACGGTGCAGTTCCTGCAGGCGGCGGGCCTCGCCAAGCCCAACGTCGACTACCGTCGTGCGTGGACCGTCGAGCTCGTCAAGGACCTGCGCGTCCTGCCGTAAGCGCGGTGGCGGCGATGAATGCGAGCGCCGCCGCCGTCACGGCCGCCGGCGTCGGCAAGACCTACGATGACGGGACCGAGGCGCTGTCCGCCGTCGATCTCGTGGTGGCACCCGGCGAGCTTTTCGTGCTGCTCGGCCCCTCGGGCTGCGGCAAGACGACGCTCCTGCGCATGGTCGCGGGGCTTACGCCGCCGTCGCGGGGGACGCTGCGCTGGTGGGGCGCCGGGCGCCCCCCGCGCGATGCCGCGCATCGCCTGGCGATGGTGTTCCAGTCGCCCACGCTGATGCCCTGGGCTCGCGTGCAGGCCAACGTGCGCCTGCCGCTCGACCTGGATCACGTCGCGCGCGGCGAAGGCGACGCCCGCGCCCGGGCGGCACTCGCCGGCGTGGGGCTCGCCGACGCCGCCCGCAAGTATCCGCACGAACTCTCGGGCGGCATGCAGATGCGCGTCTCGATTGCCCGCGCGCTCGCGGTGCGGCCGGCGCTGCTGCTGCTCGACGAGCCGTTCGGCGCGCTCGACGAGTTCACCCGCCATCGCCTCGACGACGAACTTCTCGCGCTGTGGCGAGCGCACGCGCTGACCATTCTCTTCGTCACGCACGGGATCCAGGAGGCGGTCTACCTCGCCACGCGCGTGGTCGTGCTGGCCGCACGCCCGGGGCGCATCATCGCCGACGTGCCGATCGCCTTCGATGCGCCGCGTACGCCCGCGTTACGCGGCACGCCGGCCTTCGCGGCGTACTGCGCGCGCCTGTCGGCGCTGGTGGCGGACGCCTCCGCCGATGGCAGCGCATGACGCCGACGACGCGGCATCGTCTACTCGTCGTGGCGGCCCCCGCCGCCGTGGCGCTGGTCGTGCTGGGCCTGTGGCAAGCGGCCGTCGTCATCGGCAACGTCCCGCCATACCTCGTTCCCGCGCCGACGCGCATTGCAACGACGCTGTGGACCGACCGCGTGCTGCTGATCGATTCGCTGTGGGTGACCGCCGGCGTCGCGCTGTGGGCGCTTGCACTGGCCGTTGCCGCCGGCGTCCTCGTCGCCTTCGCCTTCGCGCAGAGCCGCCTCGTCGAGGCAAGCCTCCTGCCGTACGCGATCCTGCTGCAGGTCACGCCGATCGTCGCCATCGCGCCGCTCATCATCATCTGGGTCAAGGACACGCACGCCGCGCTCGTTCTCTGCGCAACCGTGGTGGCGATCTTCCCGATCATCGCCAATACCTCACTCGGGCTGCGCAGCGTCGATCCCGGCCTCGCCGATCTCTTCCGGATGAGCGGCGCGTCGCGCTGGCAGGTCCTCGTCCGCCTGCGCATCCCGAGCGCGCTGCCGTACTTCTTCGGCGGCCTGCGCATCGCGAGCGGACTGGCGCTCATCGGCGCCGTCGTCGCCGAATTCGTCGCCGGCACCGGCGGCCAGGGCGCGGGACTCGCCTACCAGATCCTGATGGCAGGGATCGAGCTCAACATTCCGCGCCTGTTCGCGGCCCTCGTCATCATCACGCTCGCCGGGGTCGTGCTCTACGTCGCGGTGGGTGCGGTGGCGCGCCTCGCGCTGGGCTCGTGGCACGAGAGCGAACGAAAGCCCTGACCGCGCCACCGCCGTCGACGGCGATGGAGGCAGTGCCGTGGTGGAACCCCTCCCGAGCGATCAGGCCCGCAGCGCTGCGGGCGCGACGGCGCGCGGCACTTGCTGGCCGCCGAGGCACAGGTTGAAGAGTTCGGCCATCGAGGCGACGCCAAGCTTCGCGTGGATGCGGCTGCGATGGAACTCGACGGTCTTGACGCTGATGAAGAGCGCTTCGGCGATCGCGCGCGTCTGCTTGCCGGCGAGGATGAGATCGAGCACCTCGCGCTCGCGGCGCGACAAGGTCGCCACCGCCGGCGGCAGCGCCCGCGGAGGCGCATCGGGTGGTGAATGTCCCGACAGCGCCGACTCGACCGCAGCCAGGAGCTGTCGGTCGTCGACGGGCTTCTGCAGGAATTCCCAGGCGCCGCGCCGCACTGCACGCACCGCCATCGGGATGTCGCCGTGTCCGGTGAGAAAGACGATGGGCAGCGGTGCGCTGCGCTGCGCGAGGTAATCCTGCAACTCGAGCCCGCTCATGCCGGGCATGCGCACGTCGAGCACGAGGCAGCCGGCGCGGGTGGCGCCGCCGCGCTCGATGAATTCTTCGGCGGTGGCGAACGTCTCCACCGGGTGTCCGGCGGCGCGCAGGACCATCGAAAGGGAATCGCGGACGGCTTCGTCATCGTCGACGACGAGTACGGTCGGTTCGGTATGTCGCATCATGATGCTCCTGCGGGGAGTGAGAAATGAAAGGCGGTGCCGCCACCGCGCCGCGCCTCGTGCCAGAGGCGCCCGCCGTGCAGCTCCACCACCGAGCGGCAGATGGCGAGGCCAAGCCCGAGCCCCTGCGTCTTGGTGGTGAAAAACGGCGTGAACAGCCGGCCGACGTGCTCGGCGGCGATGCCGGTACCGCGGTCGGCGATGGTGATCCTGACCCCGTCGGCGCTGGCGCGTTCGGTTACCACGCGCAGCGCCCGCCGCTCGCGGGGCACGCCCGTCATGGCGTCCATCGCGTTGTTGACGAGATTGAGCATGACCTGTTCGATCAGCAGGCGATCGGCGTGCACCGGCGGCAGCGTGGCGGCGAATACGGGCGTCACCTGGACCGCGTTGCGCTCGAGATCGTCGGCAAGCCAGCCCAGCACCTCGCGGAACATGCCGTTGAGATCGCAGGGCGACAGCGTCGGCGTGCGCTTGCGCGTGAGTTCTCGGATGCGTTGGATGATGTCGCCGGCGCGTGCCGCCTGCACCCGGCACTTCTCCATCGCCGCCGCCAGTTCGCCGGGATCGGCGTCGCCCTCGTCGAGGAGCCGCAGGCAGGCCGCGTTGTAGCCGACGATCGCATTGAGCGGCTGGTTCAACTCGTGCGCGAGCGTGGTGGCGGCCTCCGCGAGATTCACGAGGCGAGCCGTATGGTGCAAGCTCGCCTGGTTCTCGCGCTGGAGTGCCTCGGCGCGTTTCTGTTCGGTGATGTCGGTCAGGATGGTGAGTCGCACGCGTCGCCCGTCGACCCAGTTGATGCCGCCGACCTGCGCGAGGTACGTCTTGCCGTCGACCGTGTCGCGAACCTCGGCACCGGCGAAGGACGCCGCCGACGGCAGGTCCGGTGCATCACGCTTGAGCGCGGCATTGGGAAAGCGATCGACGATGTCCCGGACCGACGGCGCAACGCCGCGGCCCAGGAGGCGCAGCAACCATTCGTTGGCGAAGAGCACGCGCGCCTCGTCGGTGACGAAGACCGCAGCGTGCAGGCCATTGAGAACCCGCACGAAGCGCTCGTCGGAGCGCGCCAGCGCCTCGTGCAGTCGCGTCAGGAGCTCGACGAACAAGAGCAGAGTCACCGCCAGAACGAGGCACTCCCAGTAGAAGTACACCGCGTTCGTGTAGGCGTGCTGCGCCGCGAACGACAGACCCCAGGTGACCACGCCGACGATGCTCATCGGCCAGCCCCAGCGACGCCCCCCGGACGCCGTGGCGAGCGCCACCGGCACGAGATACAGGATGCCCAGCCGCGCCTCGTAGACCGTGACGTAGTCGAAGATCGCGATTGCCACCACCAGCAGCGCGGCGATCGGAATGGCGAGGCCAGGTCGGGCGACGAGCGCGCTCAGCGCGTGCGACGGCCCCAACTGACTCAAGGGACGACTGCGCGACACCGGCGACCGAGTCCCGGCGGGCGGCGCGGCGCCGGGCGGGAGTGCGGCAAGCCTTGCTTCGGATGAGCCTTGCATGCGGTCCGTTAACCCTGGGGAGACGTTCCGGTGTGGCCAGGAAAACGGCCACGCGGCGCCTAGAATACGCGCGTTGGCTGTCGAAACCCTTACAACCCCTAGGTGGCTCCCGGGCGGCCACATTCCCCCCGCGCCAGCCATGCAGCGAGCGGCTGACCATGACCGATACCTCGCCGGACCCCGCACCCCCGTACGACCCGTGGAACCCCGGGGTCCAGTCGCAGATCCCGCCGGCGCTGCTCGGGCTCGCCACGCTCTACCGCTGCGAGCACAGCCGCGTCGCACTTCCGGACCTGCTCGAGGTGGCCGACCTGACCGGGCTGCCGTTACGCCAGCTCGCCGCCTTGCGTCCGGAGCGCCTCGCGCTGCACGAACTCCTGATCCGCGTGACCGCCAATGTATCGGTCCCCGACGGTACCCGCATCGAGGACCTCGGCATCAACTTCCGCCGGATCACGACAACGATCCTGGATCGCGCCGTCGTCCCGGCGTCACCGCGCATCCGTGCTGCCTACGAGGCGGTGCGGACGCAGGCGACCGCGATCGTCGATCGCGAGGTCGCGCGCCTCTACGAGGTCGCACCGGCGCCAACCAGCCCGGCCGCCCACCGCTGGCTCGCGCGTTGGCGTCGTCGGCCGCCACCGCCGCCCGCAGTCCCGGCCGATCCACACACCGTCATCGCCGATTGGGAGGCGCGCGCCCGCGATGGACCGGGAATCGAGCGCTGCGCCTTGCGCGCCCTCGCCCGGGTCGCCGCCGCCCTGCTCGTGAAGCACGGACGCATCTGGGGAGAACGCGATCTCGTCGCCCGCGTGGCGGTCGACCTCGCGAGCAACGATGCCGGAAGCGAGGCGATCGGGGCCGTCATCGAACCGCTGGTGCGCGAAGCCGCGGTGCGCGAAGGCTACGCCCTCCTCACGGCGCAGGAGCATCCCGTGGTGATGAACACCAAGGGACCCTCCGCCGCCGGCAAGAGCACCATGCGCCCACTGCAAAAGGCGCTTGCCGCCCGCACCGGCGTCGACTGGTCGCAGTTCGCACTCATCAGCCCGGACATCTGGCGCAAGCAACTCCTCGATTACGCGAGCCTCGGCGCCGACTACAAGTACGCCGGCGCCCTGACCGGTGACGAACTCACGATCATCGATCAGAAGCTCGATCGCTACGTGGCGGCGAAGGCGCAGCGCGGCGACGTCTCGCACTTGCTCATCGATCGCTTCCGCTTCGACAGCTTCGCCCCCGACTCCGCGGAGGCGGGCAGCAATCTGCTGACGCGCTTCGGAGAGGTGGTCTATCTCTTTTTCGTCGTGACGCCGCCAGTGGCGCTCGTCGAACGCGCGTGGAAGCGCGGCCTCGACGTCGGACGTTACAAGGCGGTCGACGATACCCTCGCCCACGCAGTCGAAGCCTATACCGGCATGCCCGAGCTCCTCTTCACCTGGGTCGGCCGCCGCGACAAGCGCGTGCACGTCGAATTCCTCGACAACAGCGTCCCGCGAGGCGACGTGCCACGCACGGCGGCCTACGGATGGAACGACGTCTTGAACGTGCTCGATCCCGTGTGCCTCGCCAGCATCGAACGCTACCAGCGGATCGCCATCGATGCGCACACCCCGGCCGAGGTGTATCCCGTCGACCTCGACGTGTCACCCGAGGCACATACCGACTTCCTGCGCCGCTGCGTCACCGATTTTCCGCACACCCGGTTCGCCGAGCAGGCGACGGGTCGGATCTACGTCGATGCGGCCTACGGTCAAGTGCGCTGGATCGATGCCGCCCGGCTGGATACGCAGCCGGAAGCCACGCTGCGCACGCTGCGCGCCGTGCTGCCGGCGCTCGACGCTCCGCCACCGCCGCTCGACGCGCTGACCACGCTCCCGGAGAGCGATCGCGTGCACACGGTAGGCGCCTGGCGTACTGCGCCGTAAGGCCCCCAGCACCGGGCTGGCGTGCGTGCAACCGAAGCCCGGATCGGCACAGGTGCCTCGTTGCGCCGAGGGACACCGGCATCGCGTACCATCGCAGCCGCAGCCCGGATGGTGAAACGGGTAGACACAAGGGACTTGAACGCTCGTCCATTCGCTCAACGCAGCCCGCGTTTCGGCCGGAGGACGGAATTCGTGGGCGAAATCGGGCTTGCCCCGGTGGTGAAACTGGTAGACACAGCGGGCTTAAAACCCGCAGCCCAGCGATGGGCGTGCCGGTTCGATTCCGGCCCGGGGCACCACGGCTACGCGTTCGCGGCTGCTTGCCGCCATCGACCCAGGATGGGCGGCGCCACGCCACTCACGCTACGTGCGATCTTGCTCGCGCTCGCGCGTACGGTCGGAATCGTCCTTTGCCGGCGTGACGGCCGCCGTCTTCTTGCACTCGTCCGGTTCGATGGCCGCCGCCGCGCCCGCACGCGATCCATGGCGCCGCGTCCGGTGCGGCGGCGCCACGTCGCGCGCCTTGGCCGGCGGACGCCAGACCCGGTCCTCGCGCGACGGCGCGACGCCGCCGGCAAGCAGCGGACGCTCCCGGTACCGATCGAGTTCGCCGCGCCACCACAGCCGCACCGGCTCGACCCGGCTCACCGCGCCGGCGCCGCTGGCCGCATCGCGATAGGACGTGTCGTAGCGCCAGCGGCGCCAGG
>JBDHRR010000138.1:0-8487 GCA_039807685.1 Burkholderiales bacterium | reverse complement strand
GTCCCGCCCATGAGCGCTGTCAATTCGCGGTGGACGACGCCGATGAGCGCCTGACCAGGGGTGAGCGAGCCCACGACCTCCTCGCCCAGCGCCTTCTGCTTCACCGTAGCGATGAATTCGCGCACCACAGGCAGCGCGACGTCGGCTTCGAGGAGTGCCAGGCGCACCTCGCGCAGGGCGTCCTGGATGTTGTCTTCGGTGAGCCGCGCCTGGCCGCGCAACTCCTTCACGACGCGCGACAGGCGTTCGGTCAGATTCTCGAGCATGGATCGAACTTTCGGGGACGACGGTGGGGCATCGGGTACACTCGACCTTCACGCGTCACCTGCCGCGGTGTGACGCCGCGTGACGCCGCCGCGCTGCGACGTCCTGCCACGCGACGTGACGCGGGAGGCGTCGCCGCCCGCTGGTCGTGACCTGCATCGTGATTCTACTGTACGTCGCCGTCGCCCTCCTCTATGGCCTCGCCGCGTGGCGCTACGCTCGCCACGAGACGCGATCCGCACGACCGCGCGGCGCGCAGGCGCTGCTCGTCGCCGCCTTGCTGCTGCACGCCGCGACGATCGCGCACGTGACCTTCCGCGCCGACGGGCTCGACCTGTCGTTTCCGCAGGCGCTCTCGGTCGTCGCCTGGCTCACCGTGCTGGTCGCCACCGGCGCCGGTCTCCTGCGCAAGCTGCCGCGGGTGGCAAGCATCGTGCTCCCGGTAGCGGCGCTCGGCGCGCTGGCGCCGGTACTCGGCAGCGCGCCGCACCGCTTCACCTACGGCGACGAGCCCTGGGCAGCGCTGCACATTGCGGTATCGCTCGCGGGCTACGCCTTCCTGGTGGTCGCGGCGCTGCAGGCGCTGCTCCTCCTGGGGCTCGAGCGGCGCATCCACCGCGGCGCGGCGCCGATGCCAAGCGACGGCGGGCTGCCGCTCTTGACCCTCGAGCGACTCCTCTTCCGCCTCGTCCTCGTCGGCTTCGTCCTGCTGACCGCGACGCTGGTGAGCGGGCTCGTCTTCTCCGAGCAGATCTTCGGCCGGCCGCTGCCCTTCACCCACAAGAACGTGCTCTCGCTCGCCGGCTTTGTGGCCTTTGCGGTGCTGCTGTACGGACGCTGGCGGTACGGCTGGCGCGGCCGGCGCGCGCTCCTCGGGATCGTCGCCGGCACGGTGCTGCTGCTCCTGGGTTACCTCGGCAGCAAGTTCGTGGCGCAGGTGCTGCTCGGGAGGTGACGGCGGGGGTCGAAAACATCCGCGGCGACGGCGGCGAGCGGCTCGTCCAGCGGTTGTGGGTGATTCCATCGTCTTTACAAACCATCCCCAAGCCGGCATCATCGTCGAGCAATCGATTTTATGCATTTGGAATAGCACGGATTTTGCGTCGTCGGCATGGCGTTTGCTTGCCCGAGACGACCGATCGCTGTCGGGCGGTGTGAGGAGCCCGCGCCGCGATCGCCGACAATCGAGGATTCCGCCCGACGCTTCCGCATGGCCACGCACGCCGCCGCAACGCGCAACATCAGCGGTCTTGCCCGCGCGCTCACGCAGAGCGGGCTCATGACCGAGTACGAAGCCGAGGCCCTGCACACGCAGGCGCACGGCGCCGGCCTGTCATTCGTCGAACAGCTCCTCGCCGGCAAGCGGATGACCGCGCAGCAGCTCGCGGTCTTCGCGTCGCGCGCGTTCGGCACGCCGCTGCTCGACCTCGCCGCATTCGACACCGACCAGATCCAGAAGGATCTCCTCGACGTCAAGCTCGCGCAGACGCGTCGCGTGCTGCCGCTGTTCAAGCGCAGCAACAAGCTCTACGTCGCCACCTCCGATCCCGCCAATCTCCAGGCGCTCGACGAG
This sequence comes from Burkholderiales bacterium, assembly GCA_039807685.1. Taxonomy (GTDB): domain Bacteria; phylum Pseudomonadota; class Gammaproteobacteria; order Burkholderiales; family Casimicrobiaceae; genus VBCG01. Next base: position 6,650 of record JBDHRR010000138.1, on the reverse strand, counting down.
GTCCGCTTCAAGACCAACCTCGTCCCCGAAGTGATCGTCGTCGAGGACGACAAGCTGGCGGCGACCATCGCCCATCTCGTCGAGCAGAGCGGCACCAGTCTCAAGGAGATGGCCAAGCTCGACGATCTCGAGGTCGGTCTCGAGGAGAGCGGCACGCCGGCTTCGGCGTCGATCGAGGACGAGGCGGATGTCGAGGACGCCCCGATCGTCAAGTACATCCAGAAGCTCCTCACCGATGCCATCGGCAGTGGTGCCTCCGACATCCATTTCGAGCCGTACGAGCGCTATTACCGCGTGCGCTACCGGATCGACGGCATCCTGAACGAGGTCGCGCAGCCGCCGCTCGCGATCAAGGATCGCGTCGCCTCGCGCATCAAGGTCATCAGCAAGCTCGACATCTCGGAAAAGCGGGTCCCGCAGGACGGTCGCATGAAGATCGTCCTCAACAAGACGAAGTCGATCGACTTTCGCGTCTCGACCTTGCCGACGCTCTACGGCGAGAAGATCGTGATGCGTATCCTCGATTCGTCGGGGATCAAGCTCGGCATCGAGGCACTGGGGTACGAACCCGACCAGCAGGAAGCGCTGCTGCAAGCGATCAAGCGGCCGTACGGCATGATCCTCGTCACCGGGCCGACCGGCAGCGGCAAGACGGTGTCGCTGTACACCTGCCTCAACATCCTCAACCAGCCGGGCGTGAACATCGCGACCGCCGAGGATCCTGCGGAAATCCAGCTCGCGGGGGTGAACCAGGTCAACGTCAACGACAAGGCGGGGCTCACCTTCGCCGTCGCGCTGAAGGCGTTCCTGCGCCAGGATCCGGACATCATCATGGTCGGTGAAATCCGCGACCTCGAAACCGCCGACATTGCGATCAAGGCCGCACAGACCGGCCATCTCGTGCTCTCCACGCTGCACACCAACGATGCGCCGACCACACTCACCCGGCTCCTCAACATGGGCGTCGCGCCGTTCAACGTCGCCTCGTCGGTGATCCTCATCACCGCGCAGCGACTCGGACGCCGCCTGTGCACCCACTGCAAGAAGCCGGAGGACATTCCGCCCGAGGCGCTGCTGCGCGCCGGCTTCACGCAGGAGGACCTCGACGGCTCGTGGACGCCGTACGGTCCGGTCGGCTGCGATCATTGCAAGGGCACCGGCTACAAGGGCCGGGTCGGGGTCTACCAGGTCTTGCCGATCACCGAGGACATGCGCCAGGTGATCATGCGCAACGGCAATGCGCTCGACATCGCCGCGCAGGCGCGCGCCGAAGGCGTGCGCGACCTGCGGCAATCGGGCCTGCTCAAGGTGAAGTCCGGCATGACCTCGCTCGAAGAAATCGAAGCGATCACGAACGAGTAGCACGAAGGAAGGACGCTCATGGCCACCGCCACCGCCGCCGCCCGCCGCGACGTCAAGGAATACACCTTCATCTGGGAAGGGACCGACCGCAGCAACCGCCAGGTGCGCGGCGAGGCGCGCGCCGCCTCCGAGACCGTCGTCGTCACCAACCTGCGGCGGCAGGGCGTGCGCGTCGCCAAGATCAAGAAGCAGACGTTCCGCGGCGGCAAGAAGATCGTCGACAAGGACATCGCCTTCTTCACCCGTCAGCTGGCAACCATGCTGCGGGCCGGCGTGCCGCTCCTCCAGGCCTTCGAGATCGTTGCCCGCGGCCACGGCAATCCGCGTTTCTCGCGGCTCATGATGGACATCAAGAACAAGATCGAGGCCGGCTCGTCGATGTCGCAGGCATTCCGCGAGCACCCCAAGCACTTCGATCAGCTCTACTGCAACCTGGTGGCAGCGGGCGAAGCCTCGGGGACGATCGACGCGATCCTCGAGCGGCTTGCCACCTACAAGGAAAAGATCCTCGCCATCAAGGGCAAGATCAAGTCCGCCCTCTTCTATCCGATCTCGGTCATCACCGTCGCCATCGTCGTGGTGTGGATCATCATGGTGTGGGTGATCCCGGCCTTCAAGAAGGTCTTCACCAACTTCGGCGCCGATCTGCCGGCGCCGACGCTCATCGTGATGGCGATCTCCGATTGGGTCGTCGTCTGGTGGTGGCTGATCGCGCTTGCCATCGCCGGCGCGATCTTCGGCTTCTTCGCCGGCCGCCGGCGATCCGCGGCGTTCCGCTACACGACCGATCGCCTGATGCTGAAACTCCCGGTGATCGGCGCCATCCTCGAGAAGGCGACGATCGCGCGCTGGACACGCACGCTGCAGACGATGTTCGCGGCCGGCGTGCCGCTCGTCGAGTCGCTCGATGCGGTCGGCGGCGCCTCGGGTAACGCCGTGTACGTGGCTGCGACGCGCAAGATCCAGACCGAGGTGTCGACCGGCACCAGCCTCACCAACGCGATGAGCAATACGCAGCTCTTCCCGACCATGGTCCTGCAGATGACGCAGATCGGCGAGGAATCGGGCTCGCTCGACAACATGCTGGGCAAGATCGCCGACTACTTCGAGCGTGAGGTCGACGATGCGGTCGCCGCGCTGTCGAGCCTGCTGGAGCCGATCATCATCGTCTTCCTGGGCGTCGTCATCGGCGGCCTCGTGGTCGCCATGTACCTGCCGATCTTCAAGCTCGGCGCGGTGGTGTAGTGTGGACCCCCACGCTCGCTGCGCGCGCTGCCCCCGGAGGGGGCGTTGTCAGCGGCTTGGGGCGGCCCGGCGCCGCTGACGTGAGCGTGCGCCGTCTGCCCGCCGTCGCTGCCGGCCGTGCCGGCCCGGAGCGCGTGCGCTGATGCTGCAGTTGCTGGCCGATCCCGCGGCCGCCACGGTGGTTGCGGCCATCGTGGGGCTGTGCGTGGGGAGCTTCCTCAACGTCGTCATCCATCGCCTGCCGAAGATGCTCGAGCGCGGCTGGCAGGACCAGTGCGCCGAACTGCGCGGCGAAACGCCAGCGCCCGCCGCACGCTACAACCTCGTGGTGCCACGCTCGGCGTGCCCCGCCTGCGGCCACGCGATCGGCGCTGTCGAGAACGTGCCGGTGGTGTCGTGGCTTGCCCTGGGCGGCAAGTGCCGGGGCTGCAAGGCAAGGATCTCGGTGCGCTATCCGGTCGTCGAGATCCTGGGTGGGGCGCTTGCCGCCCTCGCGATCTGGCACTTCGGGCCGACCTGGCAAGGGGTTGCCGCCTGCGCCTTCCTGTGGACGCTGGTCGCCCTCACCTTCATCGACTTCGATACCCAGCTCCTCCCGGACGATCTCACGCTGCCGCTGCTGTGGGGCGGGCTGCTCGCCAACGTCTACGGGCTCTTCGTCCCGCTGCCGGAGGCGGTGGCGGGCGCGATGGCGGGTTATCTCGTGCTGTGGAGCATCTACTGGATCTTCAAGCTCGTCCGCGGCAAGGAGGGCATGGGCTACGGCGACTTCAAGCTCCTGGCCGCCCTCGGCGCCTGGCTCGGCTGGAAGACGCTGCCGATGATCGTGCTGGGTTCGTCGCTCGTCGGCGCCTGCATCGGCATCACCCTCGTCGTGGTCAAGGGTCGTGACCACAACGTTCCCCTCGCCTTCGGGCCGTACCTCGCGATCGCCGGCATGATCGCGCTCTTCTTCGGGCCGGCGCTGGTTCGCGTCTATTTCCCCGCCGGATGAGCTACGTCGTCGGCCTCACCGGCGGGATCGGCAGCGGGAAGTCGGCGGTGGCGAACGCCTTCGCGGGCCTCGGCGTCGAGATCGCCGACGCCGACGTCGCCGCGCACGCGATCAGCGCCCGCGAGGCGCCGGGGTACGCCGCCGTGGTCGCGGCCTTCGGGCCGGGCGTGCTCGGACCCGGCGGCGACCTCGATCGCGCCGCGCTGCGGCGGCGCGTCTTCGGCGACGATGACGCCCGGAAGCGGCTCGAGGCGATCCTGCATCCCTTCATCGCGGCGCGCCTGCGCGCCGACGTCGCCGCCTTCACGGGGCCCTACGGCCTCGTCGTCGTGCCGCTGCTGCTCGAGCGCGGCAACGCGCGCCGGCTCGCGCAGCGCGTCCTCGTCGTCGACTGCCCCGAGGACGAGCAGGTCCGTCGCGTGATGGCGCGCAGCCACCTCACCGCCGCCGAGGTCCGCGCCATCATGGCGACCCAGCTCGGCCGCGACGAGCGCCTCGCGCAGGCCGACGACGTTCTCGACAACAGCGGCCTGCCGGCGGCGATCGAACCGCAGGTCGCGCGGCTGCACCGGCGCTATCTCGATCTCGCGCGGACGCTGCGGTCTTGAACCGGTCGCCCGTTCCCCGGACAATGGCGCCAGGCAGTACCCGTTGGCCCCGTCATTCCAGGTGATCCGCTACGAGCATCCACTGAACGAGCGAGTGCGCACGTTGATGCGCCTCGAGGATCTCTTCACGCGCGTGGCCCACTTCGCGGCGCAGGGCGCGCCACCCGACCACCACTCCGCGCTCGTCGCCCTCTTCGAGATCACCGACGTCGCGGCTCGCGCCGACCTGAAGACCGACCTCCTCCAGGAACTCGAGCGCCAGCGCCAGGTCCTGGGGCCGCTGCGCCAGAATCCGCAGATCGACCAGCGGGCGCTCGAGGAACTGCTCGGGCACATCGACGCCGTCAATGCGCAGCTCCTGGCGCAGACCGGCAAGGTCGGCACGCACCTGCGCGACAACGAGTGGCTGATGGCGATCAAGCAGCGCACGGCGATTCCGGGCGGCGTGTGCGAGTTCGACCTCCCGGCATATCACTGGTGGCTGCATCAGGACGCCGCGGTGCGGCGGCACGACCTCGCGGGATGGATCGAGCCGTTCGCGGCGATCCGCGCCGGCATTGCGATCGTCCTGCGTCTTCTGCGCGACAACGGCCGGGCGAGCCGGCACGTCGCGCATCGCGGCGCCTTCCAGCTCATGCTGACGACCACCAAGGTCGCGCAGCTCCTGCGCCTCACGCTCGCTCGCGACCACGCCTGCGTGCCCGAGATCAGCGCCAACAAGTACGCGCTCAACATCCGCTTCATCGGCGTCTCCGGCATGGACCGCGGGACGCTCTACGATCGCGACGTCGAGTTCGAGCTCGTCTTCTGCAACCTGTAGCGGAAGCGCACGAACGAAGGGCCGTTCGGTGAGCGCACCTCGCATCGTCGCCTGTCCTCGCTGCGGCGCCTCGGTACCGTGGGCGCCGCAATCGCGCTGGCGGCCGTTCTGTTCGGAGCGCTGCAAGCTCATCGATCTCGGCGACTGGGCAACCGAGCGCTTCCGCATTCCGGGTGTAGAGTCTCCAGACCCGGGCGACGACGACGGCGGTACGTCCGCGCGATTGCGCGACGACTAGCCTGCGCTGGCCGGACGCCCTGCAGAGGCGCCACGCCGCGCGCGACGGGCGCCGGAGCGCGCACCCGGACCCCGCGCTGCGGCGCGCCAATTCGGAGGGTCGCCCCATGACCAGATCGACATTTCCCGCTTCGCACCTTCGCCTCAAGCGTGCCTACGAGCCCGCGTCGCCCGACGATGGCATGCGCATCCTCATCGACCGCCTGTGGCCGCGCGGCTTGCGCAAGGAGGAGGTGGCGCTCGACGAGTGGTTGAAGGACATCGCCCCCAGCACCGAGTTGCGGCAGTGGTTCGGCCACGATCCGGCGCGCTGGCCGGAATTCCAGCGCCGCTACCGCGCCGAGTTGCACGCGCACGCGGCGGTTCTCGACCGGCTGCGCGAGCTCGCGCACAAGCAGGTGGTCACGCTCGTCTACAGCGCGCACGACGCCGAGCACAACGACGCGGTCGTGCTGCAGGACGTCCTCCGCCATGACGGGACGAAGGCGCACGATGCCTAGGCGCTTCGCGGTCGGCGACCACGTGAGCTGGAATTCGGAGGCCGGCCGGGTGTCGGGGACGATCATCGCGATCCACACCGCGGATTTCGACTGGAAGGGCTACGTGCATCACGCCTCGCCCGCCGAACCGCAGTACGAGATCAGGAGCGATCGGAGCGACCACGTCGCCGCGCACAAGGGCGGCGCCCTCACGCTCCTGCCGTCGCGCTGACGGGCGCCGCTAGCCGCTCGCCGCCACCATCACGAGAGGTCGACGCCTGGCGCACCCGTTCTTCACGATCGGCCATTCGACGCGCAGCCTCGCGGCGTTCGTTGCGCTGCTGCGCGGCGCCGACGTCGCCTTTCTCGCCGACATCCGGACCGTGCCGCGCTCGCGCACCAATCCGCAGTTCAACACGGATACGCTGCCCTCGCCACTCGCCGACGCCGGCATCGGCTACGAGCACCTGGCGGCGCTGGGCGGACTGCGCGGCAAGACGCCTTCCCTCGCGCCGGCCACCAACGGCTACTGGACCAATGCGAGCTTTCACAACTACGCTGACTACGCGCTGTCGGAGCGCTTTCGCGCGGGCTTCGCGCACCTCCTCGAACTGGGTCACGCGCGGCGCTGTGCCGTGATGTGCGCGGAAGCCGTGTGGTGGCGCTGCCACCGGCGCATCGTCGCCGACCATCTTCTCGCGCACGGCGAGACGGTCTTCCACATCATGGGCGAAGGCCGGCTGGAGCCCGCGCGCCTGACGCCGGGCGCCGTGATCCGCGACGACGCGACGGTCGTCTATCCCGCGTCGCGCGGCGCCGGCGACGCAACGCAAGGGCCGGCAGGCGGCTGACGAAACACCATCGCCACGCCTGCGGTGGCGTGGTGGCCGGGCGGGCGCACCGCG
>JBDHRR010000137.1:0-8526 GCA_039807685.1 Burkholderiales bacterium | reverse complement strand
CGGCCGCCCCGGGTGCCGCGCCCGCACCGCCACCGGCGGACGTGCCCAGCGCGCCGTCGAAGGCGCCTGCGGCCGGGGGTGTTGCCAGCGTTCCCGCACCCAGCGGCGCGCCAGCGGCCACCACGGGCCAACTCATCACCATCCGCACCGACCTTTACACCGCGCAGGTCGATACCCTGGGCGGCGTCATCACCGAGGTTTCGCTCGACCGGCACCGCGACGCACACGACCGGACCAAGCCTTACCTGGTGCTGCAACGCAATGCCGAGCGCACGTTCGTCGCGCAATCCGGCCTGATCGGCGAGGGGCTGCCCAACCATCGCACGCAATGGACCGCCGAACCCGGTGCGCGCGACCTCGCACCCGGCGCCGAGCGCATCGAACTGCGACTGACGACGACCACCCCGAGCGGTGATCCCATCGTCAAGGTGCTCACGTTCCACCGCGGCAGCTACCTCATCGACGTCGCCTTCGACATCACCAACAAGGGCAGCGCGCCGATCGCTCCGCATGCCTACTTCCAGTTGACGCGCGATACCAAGCAGGCGGTGGTGCAAAGCTCGATGGCGCCCGCGGCCTACGTCGGCCCCGTCGTCTACAACGACAAGGATCATTTCAAGAAGGTCGAATTCAGCGAGATCGACAAGGAAGCGGCCGATCCCAATCGCAAGCCGGCGTTCACCAGGAGTGCCGACAACGGTTGGGTGGGCATGATCGAGCACTACTTCGTTGCCGCCTGGCTGCCATCCGACGAGGCGAAGACGCAGCGCGAGTTCTTCACCCGCAAGCTCGACAACGGCCTGTACGCCGCCGGCGTGATCGTGCCGGTCGGCACCATCGCGCCGGGGGCCACCGGCGAGGTGCGGGTGCCGCTGTACGTCGGCCCGCAGGACCAGGATGTGCTCGCCAAGACCGCGAAGGGCCTGGATCTCGTCGTCGACTACGGCATCTTCACCGTGCTGGCGGCGCCGCTCTTCGTGCTTCTGAAGTGGCTGCACGGCCTCCTCGGCAACTGGGGTTGGGCCATCATCGTCATGACGATCATGATCAAGGGCGCCTTCTATCCGCTCAATGCGGCAGCGGCCCGGTCGATGGCGAAGATGAAGCTCATCGCTCCGAAGATGAAGGCGCTGCAGCAGCAGTACGCCGACGACAAGCAGCAGCTCCAGATCAAGATGATGGAGCTCTACAAGACCGAGAAGATCAACCCGCTCGGCGGCTGCCTGCCGATCGTCGTGCAGATCCCCGTGTTCATCGCGCTGTACTGGGTGCTCCTGTCCGCGGTCGAATTGCGACAGGCGCCCTGGATCCTGTGGATCCATGACCTGTCCGCACCCGATCCGTTCTTCGTGCTGCCGGTGATCTACGCGATCACCGCGTACCTGCAGGTCAAGCTCTCGCCGACGCCGATCACCGATCCCACGCAGGCGAAGATCATGCAGATCATGCCCATCGCCTTCTCGGTGCTCTTCATCTTCTTCCCGGCCGGGCTCGTGCTCTACTGGCTCGTCAACAACCTGCTGCAGATCGCGCAGCAGTGGCACGTCAACCGGATGCTGGAGAAGGAAGCCGCGCTGAAGGCGGCCACGCGCCGCTGATCCCGCTTCTTCGGGCCTCGCCGGCGCGCTACCCCAGGCACTCCGGCGGGCAGCCCCGCTGCCACAGCGCCGCCTTGCGCTTGGCCGCATCGCGATACTGGGCCTCGTCCGGCGCCGGGTGCACGTCGCCCCACCATTCGTGCGCGCAGCCCGAGCGCCACGCCATCTCGTCGGCCAGCGTGGTGCCGTGCCCGACGCACGCCGCCTCGAGGGCGGCGAAGGCGGCGCGCACCGCGCGATCGGTCGCCGTATTCGGCGTCGTGAGCGCGTCATAGCAGGCGCCGGAGAGCGCCTCCATCAAGGCGACGTACGGGTAGTTCGTGCGCTTACGTCGCCAGGCATCGAGCCACTCGTCGGTGACGAGGCGGATCGATTCGTCGCGCGAACGATCGGTCGACTTCGCGGTGGTGAGCATCATGTGGCGCATCAATTCGGCTCGCGAGTGGATCGTGCGGGCGCGCAGCGTCGCCTCGCGTGCCGCCGTGAGATCGGCTTCGGCAGCGCGGCGCAGTTCGGTGGTGAAATCGGTCATGGCATTCCTGTCGAGAGATTGCATCGGGGCCCGGTCGCGATCCGTCGCGCCCGGCCGTCGAGGGATCGTCAATGACGCGCCGCTTGCCCGGTCATGACGAGGTGGGCGAGGTCATCGCCGGTCAGGTCCGCGGTCGGACGGTCGGCGATCTTGCGACCGGCCTTCAGCACCGCGACGCGCGAGGCGACGTCGACCACTTCACCCATGTTGTGGCTGATGAGGATCACCGTCGTGCCACCGCGCGCGAGTTCGCGAATGAGGTCGAGGACCTGCCGGCTCTCGGCCACGCCGAGCGCTGCAGTGGGCTCGTCCATGATGACGAGTCGAGCGTTCCAGCGCAGCGCGCGCGCGATCGCCACCGCCTGCCGCTGGCCGCCGGAAAGGGTGTCCACCGGGCGGTCGACGTCGTCGATCGCGACGTTGAGTCGCGCGAGGTAGCGCTTCGCTTCCGCGCGCATGCGGCGCTTGTCGAGGATGCGGACGCCGGGCAGCAGTGGGCGCGTCAGCTCGGCGCCGATGTAGATGTTCTGCCAGATGGGCTGGCGCGGGGCGAGGGCCAAGTCCTGGTAGATCGTCGCTACACCTGCTTGCAGCGCGCCCTGCGGCGAGCCGAAGCGCACCGCGCGGCCGTCGATCTCGATCGTGCCGCCGTCGGGTTCGTGCGCGCCGGAGACGACGCGGATGAGCGTCGACTTGCCCGCACCGTTGTCGCCGCAGATCGCGAGCACCTCGCCGGCATCGACGTGGAGGTCGACGCCGGTGAGTGCCTCGACGGCGCCGTACCGCTTGCGGATTCCGGTGAGCCTGACGAGCGGCGCGCGGGCGCTCGCGCTACTTGATGAACTTGTCGACGTTGGAGGCATCGACCAGCGTCCCGTCGACCCACAGGTAGGGTCCCGACACCACCTTGTCGCGGGGAATCTTCTTGACCACGATCTTGTCGAGCGCATCGACCGCCATCTGGCCCATCGACTCGAAGGGGATCGCCACCGTCGCGGTGAAGAGGCTCTCCGGATCCTTGATCCTTCGGTACGACTCCTGTCCACCGTCGACGCTCACCATGACGACGTCGCCCTTCTTGTAGCCCTGCGCGCGCAGGAGATCGTCGATGATCCACGCCTGGCCGTCCCACGACGCCCACACGCCCTGGAACTTGCCCTTGTTCTGCAGGATGAGCGCCTGCATGCCGTTGCGCACGTCGTCGCGCCAGCTCGCGGTGCGCGCCATCGAGTGGCTGCCCAGCACCTTGACCGCGGGATTTTCGGAGAGGATCACGTCGAGGATCTTGCCGCGGATGCGCGAGGCGACGTTCTGCTCGAAGCGTGCGGTCAGGATCTCGCCCTTGTAGTTCATCTTCGACAGCAGGTACATCGTTGCCTGCGCGCCGCCGATGTAGTCGTTGACCTGGATGTCGAAGAGCGAGTACGGGCTCGTGCCCGAGACGACGGTCACGAGCGGGATGCCCGCCTTCTTGACGGCGGCGAACTGCGCTTCCGCCTCGATCGGTTTGCCCATGCACAGGACGAGGCCGTCGACCTTGGCCTGGATCATCGCCTCGATCTGCTCGGAGTGCTTGGGCAGGCTCCCTTCGGAGTTCAGTTGCTGCACCGTCCAGCCCAGTTTCTTCGCGGCGTCGGCAGCGGCGTTGGAGCAGCGGGCGTGCGTTTCCGCCGACATCTGGAAGGCGATGATGCCGAGCTTGAAAGCGTGCGCCGAGGTGGCGGCAAAGAGCGCCGCCAGGGCAATGAGCGAGGTGCGAAGCATGATGTCCCCTGATGGTCCGAACGGGCGCTTCATCGCGGGCCTGCGAGCGAAGCGACGGGTTCGGGAAACTAGATTCCGAAGGCGGCCTTCTTGAGCGCGGCGGCCGATACCGCGACGGAAGCGACGATGATAAAGCCAAGGACGATGTCCTGCACATAGTAGGGCGCGCCCATCAGCACGAGTCCGTTGCCGAGCATGCCGATCGTCGCCGCGCCGACGAGCGTTCCCGGCACGTTGCAGCGGCCCGGCTCGAACATCGTCATGCCAAGCAGCACCGCGGCGATCGAGGTGAGGAGGTAGTCCTTCGCCATGTCGGGGGCGGCCGAGTTGAGCGTGGCGGCGAGCAGGATGCCCACGAGTCCCGCCGTGAAGCCCGCGAAGGCGAGTGCCACCACCTTCATGCGCTGGACCTTGACGCCCGCGAGCCGCGCCGCCTCGTCCGCCTCACCGGTGAACACGAGGTGCATGCCGAGGCGCGTCTGCTTCAGCACGAAGAGCACCACGAGCGCGACCGCTGCGGTCCACAGGATGAGTGCGGGAACGCCCGCCACGCTGCCGCGGCCGAGTGCGAGGAAAGCGGGGTCCCAGCGGCCGACGAAGGCGACGCCGCCGGTGATGCCGAACGCGGTGCCGGTGGCGACCGAGGCCATCGCGAGTGTGGCGATGAGCGACGGGATGCGCAGCCGGGTGACGAGGAGTCCGTTGACGATCCCCGCGAGGAGGCCCACACCGAGTGCGCCTGCGACGGCGAGCACCGGGGTCACCTGGCGGAAGACGAGCCCGCCCGCCACCACCGCGCACAGGCTGCACACCGCGGCGAACGACAGATCGAGCTCGGCGACGGTGAAGGCGATCGAAAAGCCGATGGCGAGGATCGCGAGGAAGCTCACCTGCTTGCCGACATTGAGAAGATTGGTCGGATTGACGAAGTTGTCGGCGCCGAGCGCGAAGAAGATGAAGAGGACCAGCGCGGCGAGCGCGGTCCCGTAGGTGGCGAAGAAGTGGCGGTTCACGGCGATGGGGCGAGGGCAAGGGCGGCGTCGCGGACCGCATCGTACAGGGCGGCACGCTGGGCGTACGCGGCGGCGTAACGCGCGCGGGGGGCGAAGCGGCGGGCGGGGCGCGCCATGCGGCGGGCCGCTCGCTCGAGATCGGGGTACGCGCCGAGTCCCACGGCAGCGGCCATCGCGGCGCCGACGAGGCCGGTTTCGGTCGCCCGCGTGCGAATCACCGGCAGGCCGAGCACGTCGGCCTTGAGGGCGCACCACGCATCCGACTGCGCACCGCCGCCGGCGATGCGGACCTCGTGAGCGGTCTCGCGCGTACCGGCCTGCGCGCGCCCGAGGATGTCGCGCACGGCGTGTGCCACGCCTTCGAGCGTGCCCCACAGGAAGTCGTCCGGGCCGTGACCGCGGTCGATGCGGTGGAAGGCGCCGCGCACGGTCGTCGACCACAGCGGCGCGCGCTCGCCGGCGAGATAGGGCAGGAAGAGCGGCGCGTCGGTGCGCAGCGCACCGCCCACGCGCGCAAGCGCGCTCGCGAGCGTCCCGGATACGCGAAACGTGCCGTGGCACCAGCGAGCGCAATCGGCACCGGCCTGCGTCGGGCCGCCCACCTGGTGCGCGCGCTCGGTCCACGCGAGGTGCAACAGGCCCGGCACGCGCGTGGGCTGCGTCGTGAGCAGCCCCACCGCTTCCGAGGTGCCGCACACGTCGTACGCCTGCCCCGGCGCGACCGCGCCGGCGCCCACGGCGGAGGTCCAGGTATCGAGCGATCCCGCGAACACCGGCACGCCCGCAAGGCGCGGGACGGCGGTTGCCTGCACCGTGCCGATCGCCTGCCAGGGTGCGACGACGTTCGCGGTGGAATGCGCCAGCGCCGCGTCGCGCGAGCGGGTGACGCTGTCGGCCGCGATGACACCGGTCAGGCGAAAGTTGAGGTAGTCCTTGGGCTCGACGACGGCGGCGATGCGCGCGTGGCGGCGCGGCTGGTGGCGTTCGATCCAGGCGAGCCGCGCGCGCGCATCGAAGGCCGTGGCATCGCGCAGCTCGCGCGCGATGGCCGCTGCCCGACGATCACGAAAGAGGATCGCGCGACCGAGAGTGCGGCCCTGCGCATCGAGGAGGACCTGCGTGCGGGTGAGTGCGCCGATGCAAACTGCCGCCACCGGTGGCGCGTTGCGCAGGACGCGCGCAGTCGAGCGCAGCAGCGCTTGCCACCACAGGTCCGCGTCGAGCTCGGACCATCCGGCGCGCGGCTCGTGCGCGACGAGCGCCACGGCAGCGGTCGCGACGATCGAGCCGTCGAGGCGCACGAGGCCTGCCCGCAGCGCGCTGCCGCCGACGTCGACGGCGAGGATGTGCTCGTTGCGCATGGCCGGCATTATGAGGGCGGGGTCACGTTAAGCTTCGCGACATGAGACCGAAGGGTCACCCCGAGGGCACATCAGGCCCGAAGCGCGGAGCGCGCCGGGAAATTCAATGAGTCCGACCGGTCATACCGACACGATCGCCGCGATCGCCACGCCGCCCGGGCGCGGCGGCATCGGCATCGTGCGCGTTTCCGGCCGCGACCTCACTGGCGTGATCGAAGGCGTCATCGGGCGCGTGCCGGCGCCGCGTGAGGCCACGCTTGCGACCTTTCGCGATGGCCGCGGCGCCGCGCTCGACGAGGGCCTCGTGCTGCATTTTCCCGCGCCGCATTCGTACACGGGCGAGAGCGTCGTCGAGTTCCAGGGTCATGGCGGGCCGGCGGTGCTGCGTCTCGTTCTCGCGCGCTGCGTCGAGTTGGGCGCGCGCCTCGCGGAGCCCGGAGAGTTCACCAAGCGCGCCTTCCTCAACAGCCGCCTCGACCTCGCGCAGGCGGAGAGTGTCGCCGACCTCATCGATGCGGCCACGTCCACCGCCGCGCGGGCTGCGGCGCGCAGCCTCACCGGTGCGTTTTCGGCCGAGGTACACGCGCTGGTCGCGGCGTTGACCGAATTGCGCGCGTACACCGAAGCGATGCTCGACTTCCCCGAGGAGGAGATCGAGTTCCTCGCTGCCGGCGACGTCGTCGCGCGACTTGCCGCGTTGCGCGCAAGCGTCGACGGCGTGCTCGCGCAGGCCCGCGCCGGCGCGCTCCTGCGCGAGGGCCTCACCGTGGTCCTCGTCGGGCGTCCCAACGTCGGCAAGTCGAGTCTCTTGAACTGTCTCGCGCGTGAGGAAGCCGCGATCGTGACCTCGATCCCCGGCACCACGCGCGACCCCGTCGAGCGGCGCATCGAGATCGCTGGCATCGCGCTCACCGTGATCGACACCGCCGGCTTGCGCGACACCGACGATCCCGTCGAGCGCATCGGCATCGAGCGCACGCGCACCGCGATGGAGCGCGCCGACGTGGTGCTCGTGCTGGTCGACGCACGCGTCACTGCCGATGCCGGCCTGCCACCGGAGGATGCGGCGATCCTTGCGCAGCTACCCGCCGCGCTGCCGCGCATCGTCGTCCACAACAAGTGCGATCTCGCCGGCGTCGCGCCGCATGCCGCGACGGTCGGCGACGTGCCGCACGTTTGGCTGTGCGCGCGCGACGGCGCGGGGCTGCCGGCGCTCGAGGCGAGCGTGTTGTCGCTGCTGGGAGCTGCCGAGAGCACCGAGGACAGCTTCCTCGCGCGCACCCGTCACGTCGAAGCGCTGCGGGCCGCGGCCTCGTGTCTCGCCGCGGCCGCCGGGCACGTCGATGCGGCGCGGCTTCCGGCCGTCGATCTCTTCGCCGAAGAGCTGCGCCTCGCGCAGAACGCGCTCGCGGCGATCACCGGGGAGTTCACGGCGGACGATCTGCTGGGTGAGATCTTCGGGAGGTTCTGTATCGGGAAGTAGGTGAGGTTTCGGAGAGCCCCGGTGCGGTCGAGCGACGCGTTGCGAGTGCCTGTCGAAACAGCGATTTACGCTCCAGAAGTGGCCGAAGACGACCGGCGGCAGCCGACTCCTCCGGTGTACAAATCATCACAGCACCCTCCACCACGGCACGGCCAGCACGTCGGGGGTGAGCCACTCGACCGTGCGCCCGGTGTGCAGCAGGAGCCCGGCGCGCGCCTTGCGTCCGTACTCCTGCCGGAAGGTGCGCAGGTGTGCGCAGTCGGCGAGGCGTGGCTTCGCTGTCGCTTTCACTTCAATCGGCAGCAGCTTGCCGCCCGCCTCGATCACGAAGTCCACTTCCTCGCCGATCGTGGTGCGCCAGTAGGCGAGTTCCACGCGTTGCACGCGCGCATCGCGCCAGGCTAGGAGGTCGTGGAGCACGAGGTTTTCGAGGTGCGCACCCGTCGGCGTGGTGGCGCCGAGGTGCAGGGCGACGCCGGTGTCGCCCCAGAAGATTCTGGGCGACTTGACGAGCCGCTTGGTCCGGTTCACCGCGTAGGCCGGCAGACGCACGAGCAGATACGAGGTCTCCAGCAGGTTGAGCCAGCGGTGGACCGTCGGCTGCGGCAGGCCGACGTCGCGGCCGAGCTCGGTCTGGTTGAGGAGCTGCCCGAGCCGCAGGCAGGCCGCCTGCATCAGGCGGCGGAAGTCCGGCAGCGCGCTGATCGAGGCGAGGTCCTGCAGGTCGCGTTCGAGATAGGTGCGCACGTAGCCGTCGAACCAGATGGCGCGGTCG
>JBDHRR010000136.1:0-8527 GCA_039807685.1 Burkholderiales bacterium | reverse complement strand
CTCAAGAACCTCGACGACGCCGATACGGCGCTGCTCGCCCAGGCGCGCCTGTCGCGCGACGTGCAGCAGCGGCTGTTCGCGATCCGCACGGTCCCGTTCGGCAGCGTCTCCGAGCGGCTGTACCGGATCCTGCGCACGACGGCGCGCGAGCTCGACAAGCGCGCCAACCTGGAAATCGTCGGCGGGCAGGTCGAGCTCGATCGTTCGGTCCTGGAGAAGCTCGTCGGACCGCTCGAGCACCTGCTGCGCAACGCGCTCGACCACGGCATCGAGCCGCGCGAGGCGCGGCGTGCCGCCGGCAAATCGGAGACGGGCGAGATCCGGCTCACCGTGCGCCAGGTCGGCAATGAAATCGTCATCGAGCTCGCCGACGACGGCGCCGGCGTCGATCTCGCACGCGTCGCCGAGCGCGCGCGCAGCATCGGGCTCCTCACCGACGATGCGCAGCCGACGACCGCGCAGCTCCTCGATTTCCTGTTTGCTCCGGGCTTCTCGACCGCCGCGAAGGTCACGCAGATTTCCGGCCGCGGCATCGGCATGGACGTGGTGCGCAGCGAGATCGGCGCGCTGGGCGGGCGCGTCGATGCGGCATCGGAGTCAGGCCGCGGCACTCGTTTCCTGCTGACGCTGCCGCTGACGCTCGCGGTCGCGCAGGCGGTGCTGGTGCGTGCGGGCGCGCGGCTGTGGGCGCTTCCGGCGCCGATGGTCGAGCAGGTGCAGCAGGTGAAATCGCAGGCGCTCCTCGACCTGTACATCGAGCGCAAGGTCGAATGGCAGGGGCGCTCGTATCCGTTCCATTACCTGCCGCGGCTCCTGGGCGACACTGCGCACAATCCCGAGACGAAGCGCCACAACGCGATCCTGCTCTTGCGTAGCGGTGAGGCGCACGCGGCGATCCACGTCGACGAGATGATCGGCAACCAGGAACTCGTCGTGAAGAACATCGGGCCGCAACTCGCCCGCGTCTCCGGGATCTCCGGTGCCACGGTACTGGGCACCGGCGAGATCGTTCTCATCATCAATCCGGTGGCGCTCGCGGCGCGCGCCGACGCTCCCAGAGTCGAAGCGCAGCGCGAGGAACGTGCCCTCGCCGATCGGCCCCGGGCGCCGGTCGTCCCGGTGGCCACGCAACCGATCGTGATGATCGTCGACGATTCGCTCACAGTGCGCAAGGTGACGAGCCGGCTGCTCACCCGCGAGGGCTTCGCCGTGACGACCGCGCGCGACGGCATCGATGCCTTGCAGGTGCTCGGCGAACAGATTCCCGACGTGATCCTGCTCGATATCGAGATGCCGCGCATGGATGGCTTCGAATTCGCCAAGACGATCAAGGGGGACCCCAAATACAAGGGCATACCGATCGTCATGATCACCTCGCGCACCGCCGAAAAGCATCGCACTCGTGCGGCCGAGTTGGGCGTCGACCTGTATCTCGGCAAACCCTACCAGGAAGAGGAACTCCTCGGCCACCTGCGCGAGATCACCGGCGTGGCGGCGCTCTGACGCCTCGCGGTCGGCCGCCCGACGCACCTCGCCTGCTGCACCGCATCGCGCGCGTCCGCACGAAATGCGCTAGATTGACTGCCGATCGGGCATTTCCGGATCCGGCAGTTTTCCTGAGGAGGAACGATGGCGAGCTACGCTACGGAGCAGCTCCGTACGGTGGCGCTGGTGGGGCACGGCGCGGCAGGCAAGACGACTCTCGCAGAAGCGTTGCTGGTGAAGGGCGGCGCGCTGCCGGCGGCGGGCAGCGTCGAGCGCGGGACCACCGCGTCCGACTTCGATCCGCTCGAAAAGCAGTACCTGCATTCGCTGCGCGCCTCACTCCTGCATTGCGATTTGCCCGGGGCGCGCATCCACCTGATCGACACTCCTGGTTACCCGGATTTCATCGGGCAGGCGATCGGCGTGCTCGATGCGGTGGAGACGGCGGCGGTCGTCGTCAATGCGCAGACCGGCATCGAGATGATCACATCGCGGATGATGACCTGGGCCGCCGAGCGCAAGCTCTGCCGCCTCGTCATCGTCAACAAGATCGACGGCGAGAATGCCGACCCCGAGCGCGTACTGGCGGCGATCCAGGCCGCCTTCGGCAAGGAGTGCCTGCCGATCAACCTGCCGGCGGACGGCGGCCAGCGCGTCGTCGACTGTTTCTTCAATCCATCCGGCGACGCCGATTTCTCGTCGGTCGCGGCCGCGCATCGCGCGCTGGTCGACCAGGTCGTCGAGGTCGACGAGGACTTGATGGCGCTGTATCTCGAGCAGGGCGAGGTCGAGCCCGCGCAGCTGCACGCGCCCTTCGAGAAGGCATTGCGCGAGGGCCATCTCGTGCCGGTATGTTTCGTGTCGGCGCGCACCGGTGCGGGCATCGCGGAGCTCCTCGACGTGTTCGACAAGCTGCTGCCCAATCCGACCGAAGGCAATCCGCCGCGCTTCACCAAGGGCGAGGGCGCCGCCGCCGTCGAGTTCGAATCGGCGCCCGATCCGGCGCGCCACGTGCTGGCGCACGTCTTCAAGGTCGTGATGGATCCCTTCGTGGGCAAGCTCGGCGTGTTCCGCGTGCACCAGGGGACCGTGACGCGTGACACGCAACTCTTCGTCGGCGACGGCCGCAAGCCGTTCAAGGTCGGACATCTCTTCCGGCTGCAGGGCGGCAAGAACATCGAGATCGAGCGGGCGGTGCCCGGCGACCTCGCGGCGGTCGCCAAGGTCGACGAGATCCAGTTCGATTGCGTGCTGCACGATTCGCACGACGAGGACCACATCCACATGGCGCCGCTCGCCTTTCCGACGCCGATGCACGGCGTGGCGATCGAACCCAAGCGCCGCGGCGATGAAGGGCGTATCTCCGACGTGCTCGCGCGCATGACCGCCGAGGATCCCACGCTCAAGCTGGAGCACGACGCCATCCTGAACGAGACCGTCCTGTGGGGGCTGGGCGAACTGCACCTGCGCTCGGTGCTGGAGCGGATGGCCTCGCAGTTCAAGCTCGAGGTGAGCACCCGGCCGCCGCGGGTCCCGTACCGCGAGACGATCACCGCGCCGGCCGAGGGTCACCACCGGCACAAGAAGCAGACCGGTGGCGCCGGCCAGTTCGGCGAGGTCTACCTCAAGATCGAGCCGCTGCCGCGCGGCGCGGGCTTCGAGTTCGTCAATACCGTGAAGGGCGGGGCGATTCCGACGGCGCTCATCCCGGCGGTGCAAAAGGGTGTCGAGCAGGTGCTCGCCGAAGGACCCGTCGCCGGCTTCCCGCTGCACGACGTGCGAGTGAATGTCTACGACGGCAAGTACCACCCGGTCGACTCCAAGGAAGTGGCGTTCGTCGCCGCGGGGAAAAAGGCGTTCCTCGACGCCATCTCGAAGGCCAAGCCGATCGTGCTGGAGCCGATCGTCGGCGTCGAGATCAATTGCCCCGCGGCCAGCATGGGCGACGTCGCGGGCGACCTGTCCGCGCGCCGCGGCCAGGTCACCGGCACGCAGACGCTGCAAGCCGGCTCGCTCGCCGTCACCGGCTACGCGCCGCTCGTCGAGCTCGAGGGCTACGCGGCACGGCTGAAATCGATGACCGGCGGCCAGGGGGGCTGGACGATGGCGCTGTCGCATTACGAGCAGGCGCCGCCGACGCTGCAGCAGCAACTCGCCGCCGAGTACGCGAAGCATCGCCGGCACGAGGACGAACCGTAGGCGGCGACGCGCTGGCCGGCACCGCGGCGCGCGACCGCACAACGTCGCGCCGCCCGGGTGCCGCCGGCCGTTGCACCGCTCGTGTTGCACCGTTCGTTGTGGCGGGCGCCGCCGGCCGTTTACAATGGCCCCGATCGGCGCGCGCCACGTGAACCTCACCCATCACTTCCTGATCGCCATGCCCGCCATGGCCGATCCCAATTTCGCGCATACGCTGACCTACGTTTGCAACCACAACGAGGACGGCGCTCTGGGCGTGGTGGTCAACCGGCCGATCGACATGACGCTCTCGGCGCTCTTCGAGCAGATCGAGCTGCCGCTCGCCGGCGACGCCCTTCGGTCGGCGCCGGTCCACTACGGCGGCCCGGTCCAGGTCGATCGCGGCTTCGTGCTGCACCGACCGCTGGGCAACTGGACCTCGACGCTCGCCGTCAGCGATGACGTCGGCCTCACCACCAGCAAGGACGTCCTCGAAGCGCTCGGCCGCGGCGACGGACCGGAGGATGTCCTGGTCTCGCTGGGTTACGCCGGATGGTCGGCGGGTCAGCTCGAGCACGAGCTTGGACAGAACGCGTGGCTCACGGTCGAGGCGGATCCCGCTCTGCTCTTTGCCATGCCCGCGGAGCAGCGACTGCCCGCCGCGATGCGGCTCCTCGGCATCGATTTCTCGCGCCTGTCCGAGGACGTCGGACACGCGTGACAGATGACCATCGTCGTGGCGCCGCCATGTCGGCACCATGCGCCACGCCCAGCCGTGAATCGCTCATCGTGATGGCTTTCGACTTCGGCACCCGGCGCATCGGCGTCGCACTCGGCAACACGCTCACCGGAACCGCCCGTCCGCTTACCGTCCTCGATGCGCCGGATCCGGCCGCGCGTCTCGCCGCGGCCGTCGCGGTCGTCGGGCAATGGCAGGCACAGCGGGTGATCGTGGGAATCCCGGTTCACGCCGACGGCACGGCGCACGCGATGACACGGCGGGCGGCGGCATTTGCCCGCGATCTCGCCGCGCGCATCGCGGTGCCCGTCGAGGGCGCCGACGAGCGTCACACGACCGCGCTCGCGCAGCAGCAACTCGACGGCGCGCACGCCGGCCGCCCCGGCCGCACCACGCGGGATGCCGTCGCGGCCCAACTCATCCTGCAGGGATGGCTCGATGCCCATTGCGCATGACCTCCCCGACGCCGAGGCCACGCTCGTCGCCTTGGCCGAGCGCATGCGCGGCGCCGTCGCGCACGATGCCGCCTTCGTCGGCATCTATTCGGGCGGCGCGTGGCTCGCCGAGCGCCTGCCCGCGCTCGTTCCGGGCGAGCATCCCGTCGGCTTCATCGATGTCTCGTTCTATCGCGACGACTATTCGAGCAAGGGCCTCAAGGGCAGCGGGCGGCGCACCTCGATCCCGTTCGACGTGAACGGCGCGACGATCGTGCTCGTCGACGACGTGCTCTACACCGGGCGCAGCGTGCGGGCGGCGATCAACGAGCTCTTCGACTTCGGCCGCCCGGCGTGCGTGGAGCTCGCGGTCCTCGTCGATCGCGGCGGCCGCGAACTGCCCATCGAGCCCACGTATTGCGGTGCGCGGCTCGCCGTCGCCCGCGACCTGTCGATCGTGCTCTCGCGCGACGAGGGCGTGCTCGCCCTCGCCGTCGAGCGGGCGGATTGATGCGCAATCCGCAACTCAATGCGCAGGGAGAGCTCACGCACCTCCTTACCCTCGAAGGCCTGCCTGCCGACGTCGTCCGCTCGATCCTCGACACGGCGGCGCAGTTCGTGTCGATCGGCGAGCGCGAGGTGAAGAAGGTACCGCTGCTGCGCGGCAAGGCGGTGTTCAATCTCTTCTTCGAGAACTCGACGCGCACGCGCACGACATTCGAGATCGCCGCCAAGCGACTGTCGGCCGACGTCATCAACCTCAACATCGGCGTGTCGTCGACCTCCAAGGGCGAGACGCTCCTCGATACGATCGACAACCTGGTCGCGATGGACGCCGACGTCTTCGTCGTCCGCCACGCGCAGTCCGGGGCGCCGCATCTCATCGCCGGGCACCTCGCGTCGCTCGGCCATTCACACGTGCACGTCGTCAACGCCGGTGACGGCCGGCACGCCCATCCGACGCAGGGTCTGCTCGACCTGTACACGATCCGCCACTACAAGCAGGATTTCCGCGGCCTCACGGTGGCGATCGTCGGCGACGTCCTGCATTCGCGGGTGGCGCGATCGCTCATTCACGGCCTCACCACGCTCGGCACTTCCGAAGTGCGCGTGATCGGTCCGCGCACGCTCATCCCGACCGCGGCCGAGACGCTGGGGGTGCGTGTCTTCCACGACATGCGCGAGGGACTGCGCGGCTGCGACGCCGTGGTGATGCTGCGGTTGCAAAACGAGCGCATGAACGGCACGCTGTTGCCGTCGGCCGGCGAGTACTTCAAGCACTACGGACTCACGCAGGAGAAGCTCGCGCTCGCCCGTCCCGACGCGATCGTGATGCATCCGGGACCGATGAATCGCGGCGTGGAGATCGATTCGCCGGTGGCCGACGGCGAGCGTTCGGTCATCCTGCCGCAGGTGACCTTCGGCATCGCGGTGCGCATGGCGGTGATGAGCATCGTCGCGGGGGCACGATGAGGATCGAGATCGCTCACGGCCGCCTGGTCGATCCGGTTGCCGGCGAGAGAGCCGGCTCGCTGTACGTCGACGGCGGACGGATCGTCGCGATCGGCGCGGCACCGGCCGGCTTCGTCGCCGACCGTGTGCTCGACGCGCGCGGGCTCGTGGTTGCCCCTGGACTCGTCGATCTCGCCGTCCGGCTGCGCGAGCCCGGGCTCGAATACAAGGCGACGCTCGAATCGGAACTCGCGGCGGCCGTCGCCGGCGGCGTGACGAGCCTCGCCTGTCCACCCGACACCGATCCGCCGCTCGACGAGCCGGGACTCGTCGAGATGCTGAAGCACCGCGCGCGATTGCTCCATCTCGCGCACGTGTATCCGGTCGGCGCGCTCACCGTCGGCCTCGCCGGCACGGCTCTCGCGCAGATGGGCGAGCTGACCGACGCGGGCTGCGTCGCCTTCTCGCACGCCGACGTGCCGTTCGCCGACACCGAGCTCCTGCGGCGCGCGATGCAATACGCGGCGACCTTCGGTCATGCGCTGTGGTTGCGGCCCGTGGACCCGTACCTCGCACGCGGCGGGGTGGCGCACGACGGCGAGGTCGCGACCCGGCTTGGCCTGCCGGCGATTCCTGCCGCGGCGGAGACGATCGCGCTCGCCACGCTCCTGGCGCTCGCCCGCGCGTGTGACGTGCGCCTGCACGTCTGCCGCGTGTCGTGTGCCGAGAGTGTCGCCATGCTGCGCACGGCGAAGGCTGCGGGGCTGCCGATCAGCGCCGACGTCGCCGTGCACCACCTGCATCTGTGCGATGCCGACATTGGCTGGTTCGACAGCAATGCGCGGGTGGTCCCGCCGCTTCGCTCACAGCGCGACCGCGCGGCGCTGCGCGCCGGTGTCGCCGACGGCACCATCGACATCGTCTGTTCGGATCACGCGCCGGTCGACGACGACGGCAAGCAACTGCCGTTCGGCGAGGCCGAGCCCGGCGTGACGGGGCTCGAGTTGCTGCTGCCACTCACGCTGAAGTGGGCGCGGGAGGACGGCGTCGATCTCGCCGCCGCGCTGGCCAGGATCACGCAGGCCCCGGCGCGGCTCCTCGGCACCAGCGCGTCGCTCGCCGTCGGCGAGCCCGCCGACCTTTGCATCTTCGATCCGCGGGCGACGTGGAAGGTCGATCGCGGCACGCTGGCGAGCCAGGGCAAGAACACGCCATTCCTCGGTGCGGAGCTCGCCGGTCGCGTGCGCTGTACACTCGTCGACGGACAGGTCGTCCACGAGGCCTGACTCCGGCGTGACCGCCGCGCCGCGCGGTCGCGACGGTTGCGGTTGCCGTGGGTCCGTCATCCCCAACTCATCTGGAGGTTGCCTTGAACGACAGCATTGCGTCGCACGTTGCCAGTCTCGTCGATCCGCGTCGCGTCGATCGTCGCGGTTTCGTCGTCACCGCGCTGGGCGCCGGCTTCGCGCTATCGGTGCTGCCGGTGTCGGCGCAGACGATCACCACCTCCACCGAAGGCCTCATCGCCGGTGAAGTCAAGGTCCCCACGCCCGACGGACAGATGCCGGCGTACCGGGCGATGCCCGCCACCGGCAGCGATTTCCCGACGATCCTCGTCGTGCAGGAGATCTTCGGCGTGCACGAGCACATCAAGGACATCTGCCGGCGACTGGCCAAGCAGGGCTTCTTCGCGATCGCCCCCGAGCTCTACGCGCGGCAGGGCGATCCGTCGAAGTACACCGACATTTCCAAGCTCATCACCGAGATCGTCTCCAAGGTGCCCGACCAGCAGGTGCTGGCGGACCTCGATGCGACGGTCGCCTACGCCAAGTCGACCGGCAAAGCCGAGACGACGCGACTGGGCATCACCGGCTTCTGCTGGGGCGGGCGCATCGTCTGCATGTACGCCGCGCACAACCCGGCGGTACGCGCCGGCGTCGCCTGGTACGGCGTGACGGCGAAGGGGTTCGTCACCGGCGACCGTTCGCCACTCGACGTCGCGGGGCAGATCAGCGCGCCGATCCTCGGCCTGTACGGCGGGGCGGACCAGGGAATCCCGGCCGAGACCGTCGAGAAGATGTTCGCGACGCTGCGCAATGCCAGGAGCCCCAAGTCGGAGTTCACCATCTATCCCGATACGCCGCACGCCTTCAACGCCGACTATCGTCCGTCGTACCGCAAGGTGCAGGCCGAGGATGCGTGGGCAAAGATGATCGCCTGGTTCAAGCTCAACCTCTGA
>JBDHRR010000135.1:0-8570 GCA_039807685.1 Burkholderiales bacterium | reverse complement strand
AGGTCGCGGCGCAGCACGCGCAGCGGCGGCGCCTGCGCCAGCGTGACAAGCGGCGGCACGGCGAAGCCCAGGAGCAGCAGCACGCCGGTGGCAAAGGCGGCGAGCGCCGGGGCCGGCGTCGGCGGCGGCAATGGCGAGGTGAATACCGTGGCGAGGAGGCGCACCAGCACCTCCTGCCCGGCGAGGGCGACGACCACCCCCACCGCACAGGCGATGATGCCGAGCGCCACGAACTGGATGAGGAAGAGCGCGAGTGTCTGCGCCGCGGGCGCGCCGAAGCAACGCAGCATCGCCGCCGCATCGAGATGCCGGCGCAGATAGCGAGCGGCGGCAAGGGCGATTGCCACCGCTGCGAGCAGCACGGCGACCAGAGCGGCGAGGCCCACGAACTTCTCGGCGCGCTCGAGCGCCTGCCGGACCTCCGGGCGCAGGTCGCGCACCGTCTCGACGCGCTGGCCCGCCTGCACTTCGCGATCGAGCCACGCGCGATAACCGGCCAGCGCATGGCGATCGGTGCGGTCGGCAATGAGCAGGCGGTATGTCGCCCGATTGCCGGGTTGCAGGAGATTCGTCGCCGGCACGTCGTCGATGTTGACGAGAAGCTTCGGACCGAGCGCGAAGGCCACCCCGGCGACTTCGGGCTCCTGCTGGACGATGGCCGAGACGGTGAGCGTCGCATCGCCGACGTGCAAGGGATCACCGATGCGCACCCCCAGCCGATCGGCGAGTCGCGTATCCGGCCACGCTTCGCCACGCTGCGGAATGCCGGCGGCGACGCGCCCCTCGGGACGGCCGGCGACGGCGAGCACGATCTCGCCGCGCAGCGGATACCCCGCGCCCACCGCCTTCACGTCGGTGAGGATCGCCGCCACCGCGGGCGGTGCCGTCGGCGGTGGCGGGACCATGCTGAGGAAGCGAATGACGGGAGACGTCGCAAGGCCGCGCTGCGCCGCCTCGGCGGCAAACGCCCCCGGCAGCGGTCGATCCCCCGACACCAGCAGGTCGCCGCCCAGCAACTCGTTGGCCTGTTGTGCGAGCGCGCCCTTGACGCGATCGGCGAAGAAGCCGACGGTCCCGACGCTCGCCACGGCGAGCACCAGCGCCGCGGCGAGCACCCGCAACTCGCCCGCCCGCCAGTCGCGGCGCAGGAGACGCAGGGCCAGGCGCAGCGTCGGCATCGGCGCGTCTTCAGGCCACCGCGAGGTCGTCGGCGACGAGCCGGCCGGAGGCGAGCGACAGGCGCCGGTTGCAGCGGGCGGCCAGTCCACCGTCGTGGGTGACGAGGACGAGCGTGGTGCCGTGCTCGCGATTGAGCCGGAACATGAGGTCGGCGACTTCGCGACCGGTGGCGCCGTCGAGGTTGCCCGTGGGCTCGTCGGCCATGAGGAGCTTGGGCTCGCCCGCAAAGGCGCGGGCGATCGCCACCCGCTGCTGCTCGCCGCCGGAGAGCTGCCGCGGATAATGCGTCACCCGTCGCGCGAGCCCCACGCGCTCGAGCCAGTTGCGGGCGCGCGCCTCGGCGTCGGCGGCGCCCGCGAGTTCGAGCGGCAGCATCACGTTCTCGAGCGCGGTGAGTGCGGGCAGCAGCTGGAACGACTGGAAGACGAAACCGAGCAAGCGCTGGCGCAATGCCGCGCGCGCATCCTCGTCGAGCACCGACAGCGCGTGCCCGTCGATGAAAACTTCGCCGGACGTCGGATGATCGAGTCCGGCGAGGAGACCCAGGAGCGTGGTCTTGCCGGATCCCGAGGTTCCGACGACCGCGACCGTCGCTCCCGGCGCGACCGCGAACGAAACGGCATCGAGGATGGTCAATGGCTCGTCGCCGCTGCGCACGACCTTGGTGAGCGCCTCGGCGCGAATGATCGGATCGGTCATCGGAAAGGCAGTGGTGGCGCGGTCGGCGCGCGGGATCGGACTTCGTGGAGCGCCTTCGGCGCAACAGGGCCGCGCCAGGCGCGGCGGCGGATTCGGAAACGACGTGCGGCCGGATCCGCCGATTGCAAGGGTGTGCGGCGCGGCGCATTGTAGCCGGCGCGCCGCGGCCACCCCGTAGAATCCGCAGCATGCCGAGCCTTGTCGCCACTCGCCGCCGCCTCCTGCGCGCCCTCGCCGCCCTGCCGTGCCTCGGTGCCGGCGTGGCGACGCGGGCGCAGGCACCCGCCGCACCCGTGCTCCTCGTCGTCGGCGATTCGATCTCGGCGGGCTATGGACTCGCCACGGGTGAAGTCTGGGTCGATCTCCTCGCCCGCAGGCTCGCCGACGAGGGTTTCCGCTATCGCGTCGTCAATGCCTCGGTGACTGGCGACACGACGGCCGGTGGCCGCGCGCGGCTGCCCACGCTCCTCGCCCGGGACAAGCCCGCGATCGTCGTCATCGAACTCGGCGGCAACGATGCACTGCGCGGCGGGCGCCTCGCGGCCTCACGCGAAAACCTCGAAGCGATGGTCGCCGCCGCGCAAGGTGCCGGTGCGCGCGTGCTGCTCGTCGGCATGGAGGTGCCGCCCAACTACGGCGCCGCATACGCACGCGAGTTCCGGGCGATGTACGCGAGCGTCGCGGCGGCGCGCAAGGTGCCGCTCGTCCCCGCATTCTTCGCGGGCTTCGGCGAGGACCTTTCGCTCTTCCAGCCGGATCGCATTCACCCGACGGCCGCCGCGCAGCCGCGTCTTCTCGCCAACGTCTGGCCCGCGCTGGCGCCGCTGCTGCGCTCGCGATGAGTGCACCGGTGTTCGCGCCGTCCACGCAGGTCGGCATCGCCGCGCTCGCCGCGTACCCCGATCGCATCGACGTGCGCTCGCCCGCGGAATTCGCGCTCGATCACGTTCCGGATGCCATCAACTGGCCGGTGCTCGACGACACCCAGCGCGCCGTCGTCGGGACGCTGCACGCGCAGGAAGGTGCCTTTGCGGCCAAGCGCGTCGGCGCCGCACTCGTCGCGCGCAACATCGCGACGTTGCTCGAGACGCACGGCCGCGACCGGCCGCGCGACTGGGCGCCGCTCGTCTACTGCTGGCGCGGTGGCAAGCGCAGCGCGGCACTGGTGCACATCCTGCGCGAGATCGGCTGGCGCGCCGTGCAGCTCGAAGGCGGCTACCAGACGTACCGCCGGCACGTGACCGCGCGCCTCGCGACACTTCCGTCCGCACTGCACTTCGTCGTCGTCTGCGGCTTCACCGGCTCCGGCAAGAGCCGGCTCCTCGCCGCCCTTGCCGACCAGGGCGCGCAGGTGCTCGACCTCGAGCGCATCGCCCACCATCGCGGCTCGCTCCTGGGCGACGAGCCCGACGGCGCGCAACCCACCCAGAAGGCATTCGACAGCGCGGTGCTGCGCGATCTCGAACGCTGCGATCCGGCGCAGCCGATCTTCGTCGAATCGGAGAGTCGGCGCATCGGCTCGATCCAGCTCGGCGATGCGCTGCTGGCGGCGATCCGGCGCGCCCGGTGCATCCGCCTCGCGACGCCGCAGGCATTGCGCGTCGCGCACCTCATGGACGAATACGCACACTTCCTGCGCGATCCCGATTCCCTTGCGGCACGCCTCGAGCGCCTGCTGCCGCTGCACGGGCGCAAGACCATCGACCGCTGGGTCGACACGGCGCGCGCCGGCGACTTCGCAACACTGGTCGACGAGCTGCTGACGAAGCACTACGACCCCAGCTACGCGCGCTCGCTCGTCGGCAATTTTCCCAACGCCGCGGATGCCCCCACGTTTGCACCGCGCGCCGTCGATCGCGCCGCGTGGGATGCGCTCGCGCGCGACGTCGTCGCCGCGGTTGCGCCGCACCCGGGCGCGGCGCCGCTGCCCGCATCTCACGCCAGCCCGGCGTGACCGGCGCTAACCCTGGGCGCGCAACACGCGGTTACACGCTGCGCGCCGCGCCGTCAACAGCGGCGTAACGTGACGCGTTGAGTGGAGGTCACGTCACGAGAGACGTCCATGCGCCGCCAGCTTGCTGCCTGCCTGCTCCTCGTCGCCGCCTGCACCGCGCAGGCTGCGGCGCCCGTGCCGGAGGCGATGGGCGATGCCGATGCCCGCCATCTCCTGCTGCGCACCGGCTTCGCGCCGACCGCGGCGCAGGTGCACGAATTCGCGGCGCTGACGCGCGTCGAGGGCGTCGATCGCATCCTCGCGCAAACGCGCACGGCGGCATCGACGCCGCCGCCCGCCTTCGTATTCGACGACACTCCGCTGCGCTATCCCAACGCGAACACTGCCACCGCCGAGGAGCGTCGCGCGTTCCGCCAGACGCAGCTGCGCCGCATGCTGGACCTGCGCGCGTGGTGGATCGAGGAGATGCGCGTCACGCCGTCACCGCTGACCGAGCGCATGACGCTCTTCTGGCACAACCACTTCGTATCGAGCGCGCAGAAGGTGCGCTATGCGCGCCTCATGTACGCCCAGAACGCGACCTTGCGCGCGAACGCGCTCGGCAACTTCGGCACGCTCCTGCACGCCGTCTCCAAGGACCCGGCGATGCTCGTCTACCTCGACGGCGCGCAGAGCCGCAAGCAACAGCCCAACGAGAATTTCGCGCGCGAGGTCATGGAACTCTTCACGCTCGGCGAAGGCCACTACACCGAGCAGGACATCAAGGAGGCCGCGCGCGCCTTCACCGGCTGGAGCGTCGACCGCGACACGGGCGCGTATCGCTACCGTCCGGCGCTCCATGACAACGGCGTGAAGACCGTCTTCGGCCGCAGCGGCAACCTCGACGGCGATGCGGTGCTCGACCTCATCCTGGAACGCCCCGAGACCGCGTGCTTCATCGTCGCCAAGCTCTGGCGCGAGTTCGTCTCGCCCGAGCCCGATCCGCGCGAGGTGGAACGCATCGCGCAGGTCCTGCGCGAGCACGATTACGACCTTCAGCCCGCGCTGCGCGCGCTCTTCCTCTCCCCGGCCTTCTGGGCCGAAGACAACCGCGGCACGCTCGTCAAGAGCCCGGTCGAGCTCGTCGTGGGGACGCTCCGGCAACTGGAGGTCGAGCCATCCGCGTCGTTGCCGTTCGCGGTGGCCGTGGCCGGCATGGGACAAACGCCCTTCGCGCCGCCGAACGTGAAGGGCTGGCCGGGCGGCGAGGTCTGGATCAACAGCACCACGCTGCTCGCCCGCAAGCAGTTCCTCGATCGCGCGCTGCGCAACATCGGCTTCAATGCCGCCCGCTGGGTGGCGCAGCAGCCGGGTGCGACGGCGCTCGACAGGATGGAGTCGGTGCGCGACCTCCTGCTGCCGATCCCCGCGGTGCTCGCCGACGCCCCGACGTCCACCACCGAGCCGCAGACGTTCGTGCGCGCCATGCTGCTCGACCCTGCGTACGAATTGAAGTAGTGCGGACGACGCAACCGCGCGCCCACCCCGCCTCCGTCAGGAAATCCATCATGCATCGACGCTCCTTCCTTCGCCACGCCGTCGCCGCCTCCACGCTGGCCACCGGCGGCACTTCGCTCGGCCTCTTCCCGCGTTCGGCGCTGGCGGCAGCGACGCATGCCGACTATCGCAAGGTGCTGATCCTGGTCGAGCTCAAGGGCGGCAACGACGGCCTCAATACGCTCGTCCCCTACGCCGATCCGGCGTACTACGCGCTGCGTCCGAAGCTCGCCGTCGATCGCAACGCCGTGGTGCAACTGTCCGATCGGATGGGGTTCCATCCGGCGCTGGCGCCGCTCCTGCCGTTGTGGGAGGAACGCCGGCTCGCGCTCCTGCAGGGCGTCGGGTATCCGGCGCCCAACCTGTCGCACTTCCGCTCGATCGAGATCTGGGATACGGCAAGCCGCAGCAACGTCGTCCTGCAGGACGGCTGGCTCACGCGGACGTTCGCCGATGACCCGGTGCCCGCGTCGTTTGCCGCCGATGGGGTGGTCATCGGCTCGTCCGATCTGGGCCCGCTGGCCGGCGGCCGTACGCGCGCCATCGCGCTCACCGACACCGACCAGTTCCTGCGCCGCGCAAGGCTCGCGCAATCCGGGCAGGCGGCGCGCAGTCCGGCGCTTGCGCACATCATGAAGGTGGAGGGCGACGTCGTGCAGGCCGCCGCGCACCTCTCCGCGCAACGCGCGTTCACCACGGCGTTCCCCGACGACGGCTTCGGCCGCGCGGTGCGCACGAGTTGCCAGGTCCTCGCCAATCCGGCGGGCGTGGCGGTGGTGCGCCTCACGCTGGCGAGCTTCGACACCCACGTGAACCAGGCGCCGACGCAGGCGAGGCTCCTTGGCGAGCTCGCGCGCGGACTCGTCGCGCTGCGCTCCGCACTGATCGAACTCGATCGCTGGAACGACGCGCTGATCCTCACCTACGCCGAGTTCGGGCGCCGGCCGAAGGAGAATCAGAACAACGGCACCGACCACGGCACCGCCAACGTCCATTTCGCGCTCGGCGGCCGCGTGCGTGGCGGCTTCTACGGTGCCGCCCCCGACCTCGCCGCGCTGGGCAGCGATGGCAACCCCGCGTATGCCCTCGACTTCCGCAACGTGTACGCGACCGCGATCGATACGTTCTGGGGCATCGATTCGCGCGATGCCCTCGGCGGGCGCTTCGCGCCAGTGCCGTTCATGACGGCATAGCCGGCGCCCGGGGCGCCAGCGTCATGCGCTCAGCGACCGGCAGTGCTGGCGGCCTCCCCTGCCGCGGCATCCCACGCCGCCACGAAGGCCTTCCAGTGCGCCGCCTCCGACGCGGCAAGCTTCTCGCGCACGAAGGCGATCTCGCGCGCGTACTCCTCCGCGTTGAGTTCGCCGCGCAGCAGGCGGAAGCGCTGGTAGAGGAGCAGCGTGTTGACGACGTCGGTCTCGCAATAGCTGCGCACGTCGTGCAGCTCGCCGCGGGCGACGGCGGCCGCCACGTCGGCGCCGCTCATCCCGAGCTTGCCGGGAAAGCCGCACAGCTGCGCCATCGCATCGAGCGGCGCATTGGCGCGCGGCTGGTACATCGCGAGCACGTCCATGAGGTCGAGGTGCCGCGTGTGGTAGCGCCCGAGATAACTGTTGAACCTGAATTCGCGATCGCCGTCGCCCCAATCCCAGTAGCGCTGCGCGGTGACGCCGCAGATGAGCCCACGCTGTTGCAGCACCGGCAGGTCGAAGCCGCCGCCGTTCCACGACACCAGTTGCGGCGTGAAGCGCTCGATGCCGTCGAAGAAGCGGCGAATGAGTTCCGCCTCGGGATCGGCAAGCTCGCCGATCGACCACACGCGAAGATCGTGGTCGGTGCGCAGCGCGCAGGCGATCGCCACCACCCGCTGCAGATGATGCGGTGCGAAGTCGCTGCCCGACGCGGCGCGGCGCTTCTGCGCAAACCATTCGAGGACGCCGGCATCCTCGAGGTTCGCGGGAAGGTCGCTGATCCGCCGGATCCCGGCGATATCGGGTACGGTCTCGATGTCGAAGGCAAGGATCGGCGTCATGCGCGCTGCTCCGGTCGGATCGTCGTCGGCGCGGCGGCGGTGCGGCCGATCGCCGGCTGCCCCTCGGGCATGGGCACGCGCCTGACCTCAGGCGTAGACGCCGGTGGACAGGTATCGATCGCCGCGATCGCAAACGATGAAGGCGATGGTAGCTCCGGTCACCTCCTGGGCAATCCGGAGCGCGACGGCGCACGCGCCACCCGACGACACGCCGCCGAAGATGCCCTCCTCGCGGGCGAGCCGCCGCATCGTCTCCTCCGCATCCGGCTGCGATACCGGCTCGATGCGATCGACGCGGCTGGCGTCGTAGATCCTGGGCAGGTACGCCTCGGGCCACTTGCGAATCCCGGGGATCGACGCTCCCTCGGCTGGCTGCGCGCCGACGACGGTGATCGCCGGTTTGCGCTCCTTCAGGAATCGCGACACGCCCATGATCGTGCCGGTCGTTCCCATCGCCGAGACGAAGTGCGTGATGCGCCCTTGCGTGTCGCGCCACAACTCGGGGCCGGTCGTCTGGTAGTGCGCGAGCGGATTGTCGGGATTGGCAAACTGGTCGAGTACCACGCCCTTGCCTTGCGCCTGCATCGCCAGCGCGAGATCGCGCGCCGCCTCCATGCCCTGCGCCTTGGTGACGAGGATGAGTTCGGCCCCGTACGCGGTCATCGCCTGTCGGCGCTCGAGCGAGAGGTTGTCGGGCATGATGAGGATCATCCGGTAGCCGCGGCTCGCCGCGACCATGGCCAAGGCGATTCCGGTGTTGCCGGAGGTGGCTTCGATGAGCGTCGCCCCAGGCGCGATCTCGCCGCGCCGCTCGGCCTCGACGATCATCGACAGCGCCGGCCGATCCTTGACCGAGCCTGCCGGATTGCTGCCCTCGAGCTTGGCAAGGAGGACGTTGTCGCGGCCCTGGCCGAGGCGCTGCAAGCGCACGAGCGGGGTGTTGCCGATGGACGTCTCGAGAGTGGCGTGCATCCGGCGATTGTAACCGCGCCGCGCGGTACCGCTGGGTGCCGCGCGGCCGGCTACCGAATCACTTCTTGGGTGCGTCGGCCTTGGCCGCCTTCTCTTCCTTCGCCTTGGCCGCCTTCTCTTCCTTCGCCTTGGCCGCCTTCTCTTCCTTCGCCTTGGCTTTGGCCGCCTTCTCTTCCTTGGCCTTCGCGGCCTTCTCTT